>JAFARM010000160.1 GCA_019245455.1 Sphingomonadaceae bacterium
GCGCTTGAGGCAGGCGACCAGCGCCGCCTCGTCGACCACCCCGCCGCGGGCGACGTTGATCAGGTAGACGTGGCGCTGCATCCGCCGGAGCGCCGCGTCGTCGATCAGGTGGTGGGTCGCCGGCGTCAGCGGGCAGTTGATCGACACGATGTCGACGCGTTCGAGCATCGCCGCCAGCGTCGGCCAGTACGTCGCCTCGACCGCGCCCTCGACGGCAGCCGGCAGTCGCTCGCGGTTGTGATAGTGGATGGCGCAGCCGAACGCCCGCGCGCGGGCCGCCACCGCCTGGCCAATGCGCCCCATGCCGACGATGCCCAGCCGCTTGCCGGTGACGCGGTGGCCGAGCATCCCGGTCGGCGACCAGCCGGTCCACTCGCCGGCGCGGAGCAGCTTCTCGCCCTCGCCGATCCGTCGCGACACCGACAGGATCAGGGCCATGACCATGTCGGCGGTGTCGTCGGTCAGGACGCCGGGCGTGTTCGTCACGACGACGCCCTTCGCCCGCGCCGCCGCGAGGTCGATGTGGTCGACGCCGGTGCCGAAGTTGGCCAGCAGCTTCAGGCGAGGCCCCGCCGCCGCCAGCACGTCGGCGTCGAGCGTGTCGGTGACCGTCGGCACGACGACGTCGGCGCGGGCGAGCGCGTCGCGCAACCCCGCCGCGTCCATCGCCCGGTCGTCGAAGTTCAGCTCGACGTCGAACAGCTCGGCCATGCGCGTCTCGACCACCTGCGGCAGGCGGCGCGTGACGATGACCTTGGGCCGGGCGGACATACGACACGGCTAACGAGCGTAACGGGAGGGGTCAACCGCAGGATCGCCCCGCCTACCGTGTCGTCATCCCCGCGAAAGCGGGGACCCATCTCCGGAGGTCTTGGGAGATGGGTCCCCGCCTGCGCGGGGATGACGGTATGATTTTGCCGGGCGACGGATTACACGCACGGCCATGCTCGGCCTTGCCATCGCCCTCGCCGCCGCCGCGCCCGCCGCCGCGCCCGCGCGCTCGGCGGTCGACCGCGACGCGACCGACGGCCTGTCGGGCCTGCCGATCCCCCGCTTCGTCAGCCTGAAGTCGGACAAGGCCTATCTGCGCACCGGTCCCGGCGACCGCTATCCCGTCGTCTGGGTCTATGTCAGGAAGGGCCTGCCGATCGAGGTCGTGCGCGAATACGGCATCTGGCGGCAGGTCCGCGACATCGGCGGCTCGGTCGGCTGGATGAACAAGCAGCTGATCAGCGGCAACCGCACCGCCGTCGTCACCGGGGCGATCCGCACGCTGTACGCAAGGCCCGATCTGGCAGGTCGCGCCGTGTGGCGCATCGCGCCGGGGGCGATCGTCCGCGTCGTCCTGTGCAGCGAAGCGTGGTGCCGCGTCGATCGCGGCGGCAAGTCGGGCTATATCCTGCGCGCCCAGCTGTGGGGCGTGGGCGCCACCGAGACGATCGGGTAGCGGCGAGCGCGGCTTGACGTTCAAGCCATCATGCCTGCGAAAAAGCCGTCATTCCCGCGAAAGCGGAACCCATCTCCCGAGCTTCGTCCGGATGCGACGGGTGCCGTCGTCACAAACAAGCCACAGGAGATGGGTCCCCGCTTTCGCGGGGATGACGCTCTATTCAATTCACCGGCCTCCTCCCCTTAAGGGGAGGGGAGGGCAATCGCCCCCCGCCGCGCACGAACAGCAGCACCACCAGCCCCGCCGCGACCAGCCCGGGGATCGGCAGCAGCCCGATGCGCTGCGACCGCGACACCGCCGTCGCGATCTCGACCAGCAGCGGCCCCAGCCACATCGTCGCCGTGCCGGCAATGGCGAACAGGCCGAAGAAGGTGCCGACGCGCGCCGGCGGGACGACGCGCGTCAGCATCGTGCGGCGCGAGGCATAGGCGGCCGTCACGCTGACCGCGCCAAGGAAACCGCACAGCAGCAGGCCGATGTCGGGCAGCGTCGTGAACATCGGCCCCGACCACAACGGCGCGTGCGCGGCGGGATCGTAGACCTGGTAGAAGAAGTGTGTCCGCGTCTGGCCGAACGACAGCAGCTGCGAGACGACGACCCCGGCGAGTTCCAGGCACAGCGCCCGCTTCGGCCCGACCCGGCCGTCGAGCCAGCCGGCGAGCACCCCGCCGGCGACCGAGAAGCACGACAGGATCATGCCGTAGGCGAGCAGCTCGAGGCTGCCCCAGCCCATCGCGCCGGCGGCATAGACGCCGGTGAACACCAGGATGCCGGTCAGCCCGTCGGTGAACAGCAGGACGCTTGCCAGGTACACCAGCGCATTGCCGTTGCCGCGCGCCTCGCGGACCAGCGCCAGCAGGTCGCCCGCCCCCGCGCGGACCGCCGCCGCCAGCCGCGTGCCGCTCGCCGGCACGGCGGGGACGACGGCGAACAGCGGCAGCGAGCCGACCAGCATCAGCCCGGCGGCGATCGGCGCGACGATGCGGTCGGTCTGGTGGCTGACGGGGTCGAGCCCGAACAGCGGGTGGGCGGGG
>JAFARM010000332.1 GCA_019245455.1 Sphingomonadaceae bacterium
CGAGGAGATCGAGCGCGCCGAGGCGGCCGAGATGGAGAAACTGCGCGCCGAGGAGCGGCGCAAGGCGGAGGAGGAAGCCGCGCTCCGCCCGGTCGAGACCAAGCCGGTCGCCGGCCTGCGCCCGCTCGGCGTCGTCACGCCGATCATCGACGACGAGGAGGACCGCAAGCGCGGCCTCCCCGCTCGTCCGAGCCGCGGCCGGCTCGGCGACGACCGCCGGCAGGGTAAGCTGACCGTCACCCGCGCCCTCGACAGCGACGACAGCGTCCGCACGCGCAGCCTCGCCGCGCTGCGCCGCGCGCGCGAGAAGCAGCACCGCGGCCACGGCGGCGGCGCCGGCCAGCGGCGTCAGGTCCGCGACATCACGGTGCCCGAGACGATCACCGTCCAGGAGCTCGCCAACCGCCTCGCCGAGCGCGGCAGCGACGTGCTGAAGGTGCTGAACCGCCTCGGCACGCCGATGGCGATGACCGACGAGATGGACCAGGACCTCGCCGAGCTGATCGTCGCCGAGTTCGGCCACAACATCGTCCGCGTCGCGGCGTCGGACGTCGAGATCGGCGTCATCGGCGCGGTCGACGAGGAGAAGGACCTGCTGCCGCGGCCGCCGGTCGTGACCATCATGGGCCATGTCGACCACGGCAAGACGAGCCTGCTCGACGCGCTGCGCGGCACCGACGTCGTCTCGGGCGAGGCCGGCGGCATCACCCAGCACATCGGTGCCTATCAGGTGACGCTGAAGGACAAGAGCCAGGTCACCTTCCTCGACACGCCCGGCCACGAGGCGTTCACCGACATGAGGAAGCGCGGGGCCAACGTCACCGACATCGTCATCCTGGTGGTGGCGTGGGACGACGGGATCATGCCGCAGACGGTCGAGGCGATCGCCCACACCAAGGCCGCCGGCGTGCCGATGATCGTCGCCATCAACAAGATGGACAAGCCCGGGGCCGACGCGCAGCGCATCCGCACCGCGCTGCTGCAGTACGACGTCCAGGTCGAGGCGCTGGGCGGCGACGTCCAGGACGTCGAGGTCTCGGCCTTGAAGAAGACCGGGCTCGACGAGCTGTTGGAGAAGATCCAGCTGCAGGCCGAAATCCTCGAGCTGAAGGCCAACCCCAACCGCGCCGCCGAGGCGACCGTCATCGAGGCCAAGCTCGACAAGGGACGCGGGCCGCTGGCGACGGTGCTCGTCAACCGCGGCACGCTGAAGACCGGCGACGTCTTCGTCGTCGGTGCCGAGTGGGGCAAGGTCCGCGCGCTGCTCAACGACAAGGGCGTGCAGGTGAAGACCGCGCTGCCGTCGACGCCGGTCGAGGTGCTCGGCCTGTCGGGCGTGCCGCGCGCCGGCGATCCGTTCAGCGTCATGGAGACGGAGGCCCGCGCCAAGGAGGTCGCCGCCTATCGCGCCGGGCTCATCGTTGCGGCACGCACGACGCAGCCGCCGGCCGACCTCGCCACCATGTTCAACGCGCTGCGCGAGGCGAAGGCGCAGGAGTATCCGCTGGTCGTCAAGGGCGACGTCCAGGGATCGGTCGAGGCGATCGTCAGCGCCTTGAATAAGGTGTCGACCGACCTCATCAAGGTCCGCGTCCTGCACTCGGGCGTCGGTGGCATCACCGAATCCGACGTGACGCTGGCGGCGGCGTCGAAGGCGCCGATCATCGGCTTCAACGTCCGCGCCAACGCCAAGGCGCGCGAGTTCGCCCAGCGGGACGGCGTCGCGCTCAAATACTACGACGTCATCTACGACCTGATCGACGACGTGAAGGCGGCGATGGCCGGGCAGCTGGGGCCCGAGTTCCTCGAGAACGTCGTCGGCCGGGCGCAGGTGCTCGAGGTGTTCCAGGCGGGCAAGACCGGCAAGGCCGCCGGCGCGCGTGTCATCGAGGGCGTCATCAAGAAGAACCTGCGCGCCCGCGTCATGCGCGACGATGTCGTCATCTATGTGGCGAACGTCAGCTCGCTGCGGCGCTTCAAGGACGACGTCGCCGAGGTCCGCACCGGGCTCGAGTGCGGCATCGGGCTGGAGAACAACACCGACATCAAGCCCGGCGACATCATCGAGACGTTCGAGATCGAGGAGCGGGAGAGGACGCTGTAGGCCGCAGCGCGGCCGGGCTGAGCGAGCACGCCGCAGGCGCGCGCAGCACTGCCTGGACTCGCGCCAGGCCGGCCGGCGGGGCGGCGGGGCTCCCCCGCCGAACCCGTCCGACGGCGCGGCTTCGCCGCGGCGGCCCTTCCCTCCATTACCTGTCATCCCCGCGGAAGCGGGGACCCATCTCCTCAAGCCTCGGGAGATGGGTCCCCGCTTCCGCGGGGATGACAAGGATGGAAGCGCCCCCGCCCCGACCCGCGCTGTCCTACGACCCCCCACCCGTGCTACGCACTTCGGTGGAAATGGAGATCGTCGTTGCAGGCAAGGAGCGGATACGGAACACACCCCTGCCTGTGCTCACACCGCCAGCGAGTCGCTGTCACACAACACTGTCGTGTTCGTGAACTTCGTGAACTTCGCCCCTCAGGCGCGCCGGCCCCCGCCTCAGATGACGTGGAACAGATACAGCAGGATGATGACCGGCAGCGGCACGCCGACGGCCCATAGGATGCAGCCCTTACCCATCGCGCGGTGCCTTCCTGAAGACTTTGCTTACAGGCGTGAAACGACAGGCGCGCGGGGGCGGTTCCGTCAGGCGGCGGCGGTTCCTTCGCCCGCGAACAGCTTCTTCAGCTCGGTCTTCAGGATTTTGCCGTTGGCGTTGCGCGGCAGCGGCCCGTCCCAGAAGCGGACCTCGACCGGCACCTTGAACGCCGCCAGCCGCGCGGCGACATGGGCGCGGAGCTCGTCGGCGGTGGCACTGACCCCCGGCTTCAGCGTGACGACCGCCGCCGGCTCCTCGCCCAGGCTGTGGTGGGGGCGGGCAACGATCGCCGCGTCCATGACGGCCGGGTGGTCGTAGAGGGCGTTCTCGACCTCGACGCAGTAGATGTTCTCGCCGCCGCGGATCAGCATATCCTTCGCCCGGTCGATGATGAAGACGAAGCCCTCCTCGTCGACCCGCGCCAGGTCCCCGGTCCGCACCCAGCCGTCGACGAAGGTGTCCGCCGTCGCCTGCGGCTTGTTCCAATACCCCTTGACGATGTTCGGCCCGCGTCCCCACAGTTCGCCGACCTCACCCGGTGCCAGGATGCGCGACGGGTCGGCGGGGTCGGTGACCTTGACGTCGCAGACCGGCACCGGCGGCCCGGCGCTCTCCGGCCGGTTGGCATAGTCCTCGCCCATGTGGTGGGTGAAGGTGGCGCTGGTCTCGGTCATGCCCCAGCCGTTGCCTGCCGCCGCACCCTTGAACTGCGTCCTGATCTGCCGGACCAGCTCGGGGGCCGACGGCGCGCCGCCATAGGCGACGCTCTCGAGGCTCGACAGGTCGTACTTGTGGCGATGGGGGTGCTCGAGGATCTGCCAGGCGATCGTCGGCACGCCGCCGCACATCGTCAGCCGCTCGCGCTCGATCAGCGCCATCGCCGCCTCGACGTCCCACTTGCGCATCATCACCAGCTTCAGTCCGGCAAACAGCGACGGCGACAGGATGGCGTGGCAGCCGGTGGCGTGGAAGAACGGGACCGACAGCAGCGTCCCCTTCTGCGGCGCGTTCGGTTCCGGCGTGGGTGGCGTCTCGCCGCGGCGGAGGTAGCTCCGCGCCTGCGACAGCGCGCTCGCCATGATGTTCGAGACGATGTTGCGGTGCGTGCCGAGCGCGCCCTTGGGCTTGCCGGTGGTGCCGCTGGTGTAGAAGATCGTGGCGTCGTCCTCGGGCTCGATCGTAACCTCGGGCAGAGCCGCGTCGGGCAGGTTCCCCCAGGTGTCGGGCGTGCCGATGACATCCTCGAGCCGCCGGGTCAGCGGTCCCAGCGGCTCCTCGGTCGACCGCGTGACATAGATACGCGTCAGCGTCGGGCAGTTCGGCAGGTGCTCGGTCAGCCGCGCCAGCCGCTCGGCGTCGACCAGCAGGACCTTGGTGACGGAGTCGCTGAGGCCGTACTCGAGCTCCGCCCCTGTCCACCAGGCGTTGAGCGGCGTCACGATCGCGCCGGTCAGCGTTGCGGCAAAGAAGGCGACCGGCCATTCGGGCAGGTTGCGCATGACGACGGCAACGCGGTCGCCCTTCTCCACGCCGTCGGCGACGAGCTGCGCCGCCAGCGCCGCGGTCGCCTTGGCAAAGGCGCCGAAGGTGACGCGCTCATCCTCGTGGACCAGGAACACCTTGTCGCCGTGCATCCGCCCGGCGAGGAACACGTCGCGCAGCGTCGGCGGGGCGTTCTTCCACGTGCGGGTCGGGATGCCGCGGATGTCGAGCGTCGCCATCTCGAACGGCTGGCCCGGCGCAGTCAGCAGGGCGTGGGCCTGCGCGATCGACATCGCCGGCCAGCCGGCGGGCAGGGTGGCTTCGCTCATCATCGTCCCCGGGATCACGGTTGTTTTGCCCGCGATCTAAGGGCAACGGGCGCGGCGACGCCAGCGCTAATCGGCGGGTGCCGCGCCGAGTTCACGGCGCAGGACGGGATCGAACAGGGCATAGCCGAGCAGCACGAGCTGCACCGCCGCGCCGAGCCAGTAGGGGTAACTGCCGCCCATCTCGTAGAGGCCGATGCCGATCGTCGGCGCGACGATGAAGCAGGCACCGTTGACCGACGTCACCGCTCCCGCGACCGCGCCCTGCTCGGCCTCGCCGACCATCAGCGACGCGCCGGCGACGAAGCCGGGCCGGGCAAAGCCGTAGCCGAGGCTGGTCAGCGCATAGGCGGCGACGATCCCGGTGAAGCCGTGCGCCAGCGCAATGCTCGTCAGCCCCGCCGCCGCCAGCGCCGCGCCCCAGCGCATCAGCGCCGAGGCGGTGGGATTCAGCACCCGGATCAGCCCCCACTGCGCGAACAGCGTCGCGCCGGCGCCGACCATCAGGACGATGCCAACCCATTTCGCCGCCGCCGCCGGGCTGCCGCCGACCGCATCGATGACGAGGAAGCCGAGCGCCTGGCCCGTCGCTGCCTGGACGCTGCCGGTGATGAAGCCATAGACCATGAACGGCCACACGCGTGGGTCGCGGAAGCGCAGGGGCGGCCGCCTTCCGACCGCCGCCGCCCGCGCGCTGCCGCCGGTGGCGCTGGCGGCGATCGACGGCATCGACGCCGGCGCGCCGTGCGGCAGGGTCGTGCGCTCGTGGGTCGGATCGTCGTCGGGCAGCCACAGCAGCAGCGCCGTGCCGACCGCGACCGCGATCGCGGCAAAGGCGAACATCGGCGCCGACAGGCCGAGTGCGCGAATCTCGAAGAAGGGCGCGACGCCCGGCCCCAGGATCGTGCCGAGGCCGAAGGCGCTGGTCAGCGTCGCCAGCGCCCGGGTCCGCTCGTGCGCGTCGGTGCGGGCGGCGACATAGGCCTGTGCAGCCGGGTTCGACGCCGAGCCGAACAGGCCGAACAGGCTTCGGAGCGCGGTAAAGCTGAGGAACACGGCCGTCGCTCCGAGCGCCCCGCGCAGGCCGAGCAGGATCGACACCGCGCACCCGGTCATCGACACGGCGAACCCCGCGACGCCGGTCAGCATCAGCCGCTTGCGCCCGCGCGTGTCCGACTGCCGCGCCCAATAGGGGGCCGAGACCGTCCACAGCAGCGCCGACAGCGAGAAGACGACGGCGACCAGCGTCGGCCGGATGCCGATCGTCCGCGCGATCGACGGCAGCACCGACTGCAACGCCGTGTTGCCGGCGGCGACCGTCAGCAGCACGGCGAACAGCAGGGCGAAGTCGCGGCGGGGCAGTGCGGTCATCGCCGCCTCGCTTGGCGCACAGCCGCGGCTTTGCCAACCCCGTGTGGCGCTGCGACAACAGGCATCGGCAACCGCTGTCGTTTCGCCGAGGCACCCTCTTGCGCTCCGCCCGCGCTCATGCTGCATTCGTGTGACAGCTTTGATGCCGGGGGGTTTCAGGCGTGATCCAGGTGGACGTGTACCAGCTCGACCGGCGGCTCGAGCGCAGCTTCGCGGTCGATGGCGGCGAGCTCTACCAGTCGATGTGCCGGCTCGCGGGCAAGCCGGTCGAATGCCTGACCAATTTCGTCCTGGGCCAGGTGTCGGTGATGCGCGTCGACCTCGGCCGCAACGGCTTCGCGGTGCTCGAACACCTGAGCTAGGCGCGCCTCAGACGTCGGCCTTGGTGCTCTTGGCCGCGTCGATCTGCTGCTGCATCAGCCCGGCGTCGACGACGTCCTGCGGTCCCCAGATCGGATAGCTGATGGCGTGGATGCCGACGAACTTGTGGCGGTGGTGGATGTCGCACAGCACCCACAGATTGTCGGCGCCGTGGTCGATCCACGCCTTGATGTCGTCCAGGCTCATGTCGCTGTCGTACGTGTCGTCGAAGGCGCGGTATTCGGCAGGCGTCGCCGCATAGCCCGGCTGGCTCCGGCGCGCGTGCGCGGCGTGCATCAGCCCGGGGCGGATGTGCTGGTTGAACTTGGCCGGGTCGATGGCGTTGGCCAGCGCCCACTCGATCGTGTGGTGGTGGGTCTCCATCTGCACCGCGCCGAACGAGTTCTTCGCCGGGTCGCCGAGCGTCGAGTGCTGGACGCCGCAGACCAGGCAGTGCTTGTCGTCGACCACCGTCATCTGGTGGTGGACCTTGGCGTACTCCGGCGACTCGGTGCGCTTGTCGTGCGCGGGGTAGAAGGCGCGCTCGTCGAGCATCCGCTCGACGACATGGTAGTGCGCGTTCGGGTCCTCGCCGGCGGCTGGCGTCGGTGCGAGGCCGGCGGCGACGCGCGCCGACTTCGCCGCGGCGATGCGGTGCGGCGCGCGGGCGGCGAGCGTCGCGGCATGGTCGTGGACCGTGCGCTCCTGCTGCAGCTGGTCGTGGACATAATCGGCGCGCGCCTGGTCGAGCGTCGACGCGCTGCTCCCCGCTGCCGGACTGGTGTTCGCCGCCGCCGTGCCCGTCGTCGCCATCGCCGCCTCCCGTGCTGGTGGCGGCCAGCGTAGGCGCGAAATGCGACAGAACGGCTAAGGCGTCAGATCTCGATCAGCCGGTTGGGCAGCTCGTCGGGATTGTCGTCGCCCGCGGGGAAGTGCTCGGCGAGAACGGCACCGGCGAGCCCGATGGCGCGGACGAAGCCCTCGCCGGGTCGGCCGGCGCGGATGCCGTCGGTCAGCGCGGTGACGGTCGTCGCCCAGTGGTCGGGCGAGACCCTGGCAAAGATGCCGGTGTCGGCGACGACCTCGGCGATGCGGTCGGGCAGCGAGACGTAGATGAGGACGCCGGTATGCGCCCGCGTCGCGCCGATGCCGCGCGCGGCGAACTGCGCCAGCGCGGCGGCGTGGACGTGCTCGCGCTTGATCGCCCGGGGCGTCAGCGCCGGCCCCAGCGGCGTGCGGACGAGGAAGGCGGCAAGGGCGACGAAGACGACGATCTGCACCACGGCATAGGCCTCGACCGCACGGCGCAGGTCTTCGGCCGCGTCGCCGCTCGACCAGCCGCCGAGCAGCGGCAGCGTGTCCGGCCTCAGCCCGGCGAGCACCGCGGCGAGCGGTAGGGCGAAGGCGAGGAGCGCCGCCCAGGTCAGGCCGGTCGCGGCATAGCGGTCGCGGCGGTCCGACACGATGGCGACGATCTCGCCGCTGGTCGCCGCCTCGGCCCGGGTGATGGCGTCGGCGATGGCCGCGCGGTCGGCGTCGGAGAACATCCTACCA
>JAFARM010000430.1 GCA_019245455.1 Sphingomonadaceae bacterium
ATGTCGAACTGGCCCTTGGCCATCTTGGCGGCGAGCTTCTCCGCCTCGGCCGCCTCGAACGTCTCGGCGGCGCGCTC
Source organism: Sphingomonadaceae bacterium (assembly GCA_019245455.1). Classification (GTDB taxonomy): domain Bacteria; phylum Pseudomonadota; class Alphaproteobacteria; order Sphingomonadales; family Sphingomonadaceae; genus Polymorphobacter_B. The sequence continues at coordinate 78 of JAFARM010000430.1, forward strand.
GACCAGGCCGACGACGTCGCCCATGCCGAGGATGCGCCCGTCGACGCGGTCGGGCACGAACTCCTCGAGCGCGTCCAATTTCTCGCCGGTGCCGGCGAACTTGATCGGCCGCTGCGTGACCGCGCGCATCGACAGCGCCGCACCGCCGCGCGCGTCGCCGTCCATGCGGGTGAGGACGACGCCGGTCAGCGGCACCTGGGCGGTGAAGGCGGTGGCGACGTTGACCGCGTCCTGGCCGGTCAGGCTGTCGACGACGAGCAGGATCTCGTCCGGCTGCCCCTCGGCGGCGACGGCCTTCATCTCGGCCATCAGCGCGTCGTCGACGTGGAGGCGGCCCGCGGTGTCGAGCAGCAGCACGTCGAAGCCCTGCAGCCGCGCCGCCGTTCGCGCCCGCTTGGCGATCTCGACCGGCGGCTGCCCGGCGATGATCGGCAGGGTGGCGACGCCCGTCTGCTCGCCGAGCACGCGCAGCTGCTCCTGCGCCGCCGGCCGCTGGACGTCCAAGGACGCCATCAGCACCTTCTTCGCTTGGCGTTCGGTCAGCCGCTTGGCGAGCTTGGCCGTCGTCGTCGTCTTGCCCGACCCCTGCAGGCCGACGACCATGACGACCGCGGGCGGAGTGACGTCGATCTTGAGCGGCGCGGCGTCGCCGCCCAGCATCTCGACGAGCGCGTCGTGGACGATCTTGACGACCTGCTGCCCCGGCGTGACCGACCGCGTGACCTCGGCCCCGACCGCGCGCGCGGTGACGGCGTCGACGAAGTCCTTGACCACAGGCAGCGCGACATCGGCCTCGAGCAGCGCGACCCGCACCTCGCGCATGGCGGCCCGCACGTCGAGCTCGGTGAGGGCACCGCGCCCGCGGAGCTTGTCGAAGACGGAGGCGAGGCGGTCGGAGAGGGAATCGAACATGAGGGGAATCCGTTACAACGAGCTAGTTAGTCGTATGCAGTGTAGGAGGCAGCGGCGATGGCGGCTGATCGAGCTTGCCGACAAATTCCCAGCCCATGCCGGAATTTTTCGCTTTGCCGAGTTTGACTAACTGCCAAGTATCGCCAGTGACAGTGTCGAGAAGCATCGTATCGCGCTCAACCTGTGGACTATGAATTATGATGTACTTGCCGACTGCCACTTGCGGAACCACAGTCGGCGGACTCGAAGCCGGTTGATCCACCGTCCGCGCTGTTTGATCGCATCCCGCTAGTGCCAAGAGCGCCACACCGCCGATAAGTATCCTCATCCCTCTGTCTCCCCCGCAAACATCTACCCCCGCACTTTCGCCCTGAACACCCCCGGCCGCGGCGGCATGGGCTTGCTCTTGGCGGCGGTCTTCGGCGGCGGGCTCTTCGCCTCGGCCGGCTTCACCGCCGCGCCCGCCGCGATCTTCGCCAACCCCGTCGCCAGCGTTAGCGCGCCCTTCAACCGGGCCTCGACCGCGCTCCACTCGGCGGCGACGAACAGTTTCTGGTCGGGGCGGAACTTGGCGCGGTCGCCCAGGCGCGCGACATAGTCCATCAGGCCGCCGCCGTTGGGGAACCGGTCGTTCTGGAACGTCACCAGCGCACCCTTGGCCCCCGCATCCAGCTTGGCGATGTGCGCGGCGACGCAGTGCAGCTTGATCTCGATGACCTTGATCAGGTTGGCGGCCTCGGGCGGCAGGGAACCGAAGCGGTCGATCATCTCGGCGGCGAAGGCGTCGATCTGGGCGCGGTCGTCGAGCTCGGTCAGGCGGCGGTACAGCGCCATGCGCAGGTTGAGGTCGGGGACATAGTCCTCCGGGATCAGGATCGGCGCGTCGAGCGTGATCGTGGGGGAGAACGCCTCCTCGCGCACCGGCATTCCCGCCGCACCGGCGCGGGCGGCGTCGATCGCCTCCTCGAGCATCTCCTGGTACAGCTCGAAGCCGACCTCGCGGATGTGCCCCGACTGCTCGTCGCCCAAGAGGTTGCCGGCGCCGCGGATGTCGAGGTCGTGGCTGGCGAGCTGGAAGCCCGCGCCCAGACTGTCGAGCTGGGCCAGCACCTGCAGGCGCTTCTCTGCCGTGTCGGTGATCGGTTCGTCCGGCGGCGTCGTCAGATAAGCATAGGCGCGCGTCTTCGATCGCCCGACGCGGCCGCGCAGCTGGTAGAGCTGGGCCAGCCCGAAGCGGTCGGCGCGGTGGATGATCATCGTGTTGGCGCTCGGGATGTCGAGCCCGCTCTCGACGATGGTGGTCGATAGCAGCACGTCGTAGCGGCGGTCGTAGAAGGCGCTCATCCGCTCCTCGACCTCGCTCGGCGCCATCTGGCCGTGGGCGGCGACGTAGCTGACCTCGGGCACCGACTTGCGCAGGAACTCCTCGATGTCGGGCAGGTCGGCGATGCGCGGCGTGACGAAGAAGCTCTGCCCGCCGCGGTAATGCTCGCGCAGCAGCGCCTCGCGCAGCACGACCTCGTCCCACGGCATGACGTAGGTGCGGACCGCGAGACGGTCGACCGGCGGCGTGGCGATGATCGACAGCTCGCGTAAGCCCGTCAGTGCCATCTGCAGGGTGCGCGGGATGGGGGTGGCGGTCAGCGTCAGAACGTGGACGTCGGCCTTCAGGTTCTTCAGCCGCTCCTTCGCGGTGACGCCGAAGCGCTGCTCCTCGTCGACGATGACGAGGCCGAGGCGCTTGAACGCGACCGCCTTGGCGAGGATGGCGTGGGTGCCGACGACGATGTCGACCGTGCCGTCGGCCAGCCCCTCGCGCGTCGCCTTGGCCTCGCTGGCGGTGACGAGGCGGCTGAGCTGGCGCACCTCGACCGGCAGGCCGGCGAAGCGGTCGCGGAAGTTCTGGAAATGCTGCCGCGCGAGGAGCGTCGTCGGGCAGACGACGGCGACCTGCTGCCCGCTCATCGCCGCGGCATAGGCGGCGCGCAGCGCGACCTCGGTCTTGCCGAAGCCGACGTCGCCGCACACCAGCCGGTCCATCGGCTTGCCGCTGCCGAGGTCGCCGAGCACGTCGTCGATGGCCTTCAGCTGGTCGTCGGTCTCGCTGTAGGGGAAGCGGTCGGCGAACTCGGCATAGGCGTGGGGGTTGGGAACGGCGGGGTCGGCCTCGCGCAGCGCGCGTGCGGCGGCGGTTGCCCTCCGCTCACCCGCGATCTCGCGGATGCGCTCCTTCATCTTCGACTTGCGTGCCTGCCACGCGACGCCGCCCAACTTGTCGAGCGCGACGCCCTCGGTCTCGCTGCCGTAGCGCGACAGGACGTCCATGTTCTCGACGGGCACGTAGAGCTTGTCGGTGCTGGCGTAGCTCAGCAGCACGCAGTCGTGCGGTGCGCGGGTCGAGGCGACGGCTCCGGGGGCACCGGGGGCGACGCCGACCGGGCGGCCGCCGAGCTCGACCGCGACCAGCCCCTCGTAGCGGCCGATGCCGTGGTCCTTGTGGACGAGCAGGTCGCCGGGCGAGAGCATCGCCAGCTCGGCCATGAAGGCGTCGGCCTTCTTGGCGCTGCGCCGGCGCCGGACGAGGCGATCGCCGAGCATATCCTGCTCGGTCAGGACGGCGAGGTCCTTCTGACTGAAGCCGTGCTCGAGCGGCACGACGGTCAGCGCGACGCGGCTGTCGGCAGCGGTGCCCAGCGCTTCCTGCCAGCTGTCGGCGGTGGCGAGTTTCGTCACGCCGTGGTCGGCGAGCAGCCCCTTCAGCCGCTCGCGCGCGCCGTTCGAATAGCTGGCGAGCACGATCCGCCGCTTGGCCTTGCGCAGGTCGTCGACGTGCGCCTTGACCGCTTCGTAGACGTTGCTCCCCGCGGTGCGCTCGGGGGTGAAGTCGCGCGGCGCGGTCGTCTCGCAGTCGATGGTGCGGCGGCTGCCGTCGGGCGCGGCGAAGGGGGAGGTGACGTGGACCTTCGCCGCCGCGAGCTGGTCGCGCCATTCGTCCCGCGGCAGGTAGAGGGCGTCGGGGGGCAGGGGGCGGTAGCTGCCGGGCCGGGCACTGAGCGCCGCCTGGCGGTTGTCGTGATAGTCGGCGATCGCCTCCAGCCGCGCGTCGGCGGCCTTGTCGGCGCCCGCATCGCGGACGACGACCGCGCCCTCGCCGAGATAGTCGAACAGGGTGGCGAGCTTGTCCTCGAACAGCGGCAGCCAGTGCTCCATGCCGGCGAGCCTGCGCCCCTCGCTGACCGCCTCGTAGAGCGGATCGCCGGTCGCCGTCGCACCGAAGCGTTCGAGGTAGCCGGCGCGGAAGGCGCGGATGCTGTCGTCGTTCAGCAGCACCTCGTTGACCGGCAGCAGGGTGAAGCCCTCGGCGGCGGCGATGGTCCGCTGCGTCGTCGGATCGAAGCGGCGGACGGTCTCGATCTCGTCGCCGAAGAAGTCGAGGCGCAGCGCGTCGGTTGCGCCCGCCGGGAACAGGTCGAGCAGCCCACCGCGCACGGCGAACTCGCCCGCCTCGAGCACGGTGTCGGTGCGGACGAAGCCGTTCGCCGTCAGCATCGCCGCCAGCCGGTCGCGGTCGAGGCGCGCGCCGGGGCGAACCTCGGCGGTCAGCGCGGCGACGCGCGCCGGCGTCAGCGTCCGCTGCAGCGCCGCGTTGACCGTGGTGACGAGCAGCTGCGCCTTGTCGGTCGGCCGGGCCAGCGCGGCGAGCGCCGCCAGCCGGTCGCTCGACACGCGCATCGACGGCGAGGCGCGGTCGTAGGGCAGGCAGTCCCACGCCGGGAAGTACACCGTCTCGAGCTCGGGCGCGAAGAAGGTGGCGGCGTCGAGCAGCGCCCGCGCGCCGGCGTCGTCGGCGGCGACGAACACCGCCCGGCCCTTCGCTGCGCGCGCGAGGTCGGCCATCAGCCACGGCTGGTACCCCGCGACGCACCCCGCGAGGGTGAGGGATTCGCGGGCGGTGGCGAGGGTGCGGAAGTCGATCAAGT
>JAFARM010000028.1 GCA_019245455.1 Sphingomonadaceae bacterium
CCACGCGCCGTCCCGGTCGCAGTCGCCCACCGCCCTCGCCGCCCACGCGCCATCCCGGTCGTCGCCCGCCGCCGCCCATGCCCCCGAACCGCCGCCGCCTGCCGTCTGGCCGTCGTCCCGCGACGCGTACGCCCGTCCGTCGGCGACGCCGAAGTCGTAGCTTTCCGCGATCAGCGCCTCGATCTCCGCCCTGGTCAGCTCGGTCAGCGGCTTCGCATCGTCCGCGTCCGCGTCCGCGTCGGCGTCTGCGGGCGGCGGCGGTGCCGGTTCGGGCTCGCCGGTCAGGCGCGGGCGATCGGGCTCGCGCGCCTGCTCGACCGCCTCGGCATAGGCATCGACGACCGCGGCGAAGTCGGCCTGCGGGTCCTCGGCCGGGCGCGCGCCCTCGGCCTCGGCCGGGCGGAGGTGGGCGAGCAGGCCGAGCAGCAGCCGGTCGCTGAACACGCGGCGGGTGCCGACGACCTGGCCGCGCCACATCGTCGCCACCCCGACGCCGTTGATGGCGCGGTCGAGCGCAAGATCGCGCAGCCGCTGGTACGCCATCGCCTGCGCCGCCTGCCACCCGGCGGCAAACGCCCCCCGCGGCTCGCGCCCGCGCTTCCTGTAGGCTGACGACGCCGACAGCCCGACGTCGGCTGCGGCCTCGGCGACGCTGATGCCGTGGGACAGCGCGTCGTGGAACGCCATCTGCCGCTCGACGGTCCAGCCGTCGTGGCGGATGGTGGGGATGTCGGTCGTCATGGGGTCCCGCCTCCGGTTGCGTGAGTGCGGGATTTCAGGTGAACAGAATTGTCCTACAAGTCAATGGGATACGGCGTGTTGTCTGCCGCAGGCGCGGCTGGAAGTTTGACGGTGCGGCGTGATAACCGTAGCTTGCCGTGTCGAATCGAGGGGACACTTTGTGACAGCGAACGTGGGTGTCATCCAGCCAGGCTCGGATCCTGAGCGAGAGATTAGAGAAGCTATGGGATTCGACATTCAGCGGAGTTGGGCATCTGCTGCGCAAGTCTTTCTTGGTGAAGCTGGCGAAGCGATACTAGTGTTCAAGGAACAGGTAGCCTACGATGTAGACCCGCCTCCGGGCAAGACGGCTCCCGACGAGAACTCTAAATTTGTTAGGCGAAATGTAGCAAGTATTGTTCTCCCTCAGGTTGTCGCCCTTGAGCTTGGCAAGATTCTGATCCGAATGATCGAACCGTCTAATGGCGCGTCCTAGTAAGAAAGATATTTTCGCTTCGATGGCGTTCGGTGCGACTTCGACCGTCGTCGGCGCGACGCCATATGTCAACGCTGATGGTCCCTCCACGGCAGCAATCTCGTTCGCTTACAAGACCAATGCAGAAGCGAAAGCTCAGAGTAGCTATATGCCCACATACGTCACCACTTCCGAGATGCGTGCTGAGCTTGCTGCGGCTGAGGCGCGGGTTGAACTCAAGCTGGCAGATCGAATCAGTTCTTTGGCAAGTGATATTCGAAGCTTGGCAAGCACTATGTCCGAGGCCCGAGTTGATACGGATAGGAAGCTTAGCGAACTTAAGATTGCTTTGGGCGGTGCGGCGACAACGAAATCCGTGTGGAGCGCCGCTGGTGCGACGATCATAGCGGGAGTCGCTCTAATCGGCCTGAGTGCATCCCAGTTCGGAAGTGGATTTCAAGCTGCAGGATCATACGCTCAAAAGCAGGCGGAAACCGCTCGGCAAATCGAGGCTGCAACAATTCGGCTCGAGACTATTGAAGGGAAGATATCTCATCACGATGAGGCTGAGGTTGGAGACGCCAAGCCACTTCCCGCCCCGAGCAACCGCTCGGAGCACAAGAGACCGCCCTCTTAGGTGAGGTTGGCGTCTCACACCCCCACCAACTCCCGCACCTTCGCGATCCCGAAACGCAGCGCCTGCGCCGGCTTGATGTGCGGCATCGCCGGGATCTCCGCGGGGTCGGTCAGGACGTGGAGGATGGCGGGGCCTTCGGTGGCGAGGAACGTCGTCACCGCCGGCAGCAGCTCGCCGGGCTCCTTGACCGTGAAGCCGTGCGCGCCGCACGCCCGCGCGAACGCGGCGAAGTCGGGGTTGGTGAAGCCGGTGCCCTTGGCGGCGGGGTAGCCGGCACCCTCCATCTCGAAGTGGACCAGCCCCCAGCCGCCGTTGTCGTAGACGACCGCCTTGACCGGCAGCTTGTGTTCGACCGCGGTCATGAACTCGCCCAGCAGCATCGTCATGCCGCCGTCGCCGACGTGGAGGATGACCTGGCGCGCCGGGTCGAGCGCGGCGATGCCGTTGGCCATGCCGAGCCCGGTGCCAACGGCGGCGTTGTTGAAGCTGCCGACGACGCGCTGCTCAGCCTTCGGGCGAAGCCAATTGCCGGCCCATAGCGTCACCTCGCCGGTGTCGCTGACGTGGACGGCGTCGTCGGCGGCCGCATCGCTCAGCGCGCGGGCGACCGCCTGGGGGTGGACCAGCTTGCCGGCACGCGCGGGGTCGGCCTTCTGGCTGAGCATCTCGACCCACGTCTCGCGGGCCTTGCGCGCGCGGTCGAGGAACTTCGTGTCGTCGCGCTGGGGCAGGTGCTCGAGCAGCATTGCCAGCGCCGGGCGGACCGAGCCGACGACACCCAAGGCGACCGGCGCGCGCCGCCCGAGCACCTGCGCGCGCTCGTCCACCTGGACGACGCGGCCGTGGTCTGGGAGGAACTCGGTGTAGGGATAGTCGGTGCCGAGCATGACCAGCAGGTCGGCGTCGGCGACCGCGTCGGTCCCCGGCCGCCCGCCGATCAGGCCGATGCCGCCGATGTTGTACGGGTGCTCGAAAGGCAACAGGTCCAATGCGCGATAGGTGTGGACGACCGGCGCGTGCAGCCGCCCGGCGAGCGCCGACACCTCGGCGGCGGCTCCGCGACAGCCGAAACCGACCATCAGCGTGACCGACTTGGCGCGCTCGATGCGGTCGGCGAGCGCGGCGATGTCCTCCGGCGCGGGCGCGACCTCGGGACGGGGGCGGAGCGTGGCGAGGCTGGGCACCTGGCCGGAGACCTTGGCCTTGAACACTTCGGGCGGCACGGAGATGTGGGCAACGCCGCGCTCGCCGTAGGCGGCGGCGATGGCGGCGCGGATCGCGGCGGGGGCCTGTTCGGCAGTGGCGATGGTCGTCGTGTAGACGCTGACGTCGCGGAACAGCAGGTCGGGGCTGTTCTCCTGCAGCCCGTCGGTGCCGGCTTTGGCCTGCTCGACGTCGCCGGTGATGGCGAGCACGGGGGCGTGGTCCTTGCGCGCCTCGTACAGCCCGGCGACGAGGTGCGTGCCGCCCGGCCCGGTCGTGCCGCAGCAGACGCCGAGGCGGCCGGTCAGCTTGGCCTGGCCGGCGGCGGCGAGTGCTGCCCCCTCCTCGTGGCGGACGCCGATCCAGGTCAGCTCGTGCTGCCGCTCGATGGCGTCGGTGAACGGGTTCAAGGCGTCGCCGACGATGCCGAAGATCTGGCGCACGCCGATCTCGGCGAGGGTCGAGGCGAGCAGGTCGGCGACGGTGGTCATGGGCGCGGCTCCGTGCGGTGTCGGGGCGGCAACGCGCGCGGGGGGCAGTGCGCTCCGTGGGGCACAGGCGCGGTGATCTGGGCGGCGTGCGACGAACCGGGTGAGCATATGCGCAGAGCGGTCGCCTCTATCCGTCATCCCCGCGAATGCGGGGACCCATCTCCCGCGGCGCGACCCGATGCGACGGGTGCCGTTGCCCCGTGGCGGACGGCAGGCGATGGGTCTCCGCTTTCGCGGGGATGACGGGGGGGGTGGAGCCGGACCGTTCCCCCTGCTGTCATCCCGGCGAAGGCCGGGACCCATCTCCCGATGGCCTGCTCTCATGCGATGAGCGCGGTCGCCCCTTGGCAAGCAGCAGGAGATGGGTCCCCGCTTTCGCGGGGATGACAGAGGGGGGGCTGGAGCGGGGCCGTTCCTCCCTGTCATCCCGGCGCAGGCCGGGACCCATGACCTCGAACCTCTGCGTTCATGGGTCCCGGTCTGCGCCGGGATGACAGCAGGGGGAGGGCACCTCCTTCAGAACAAACTCAACTGCGCCTGCGGCACCCAGAACAGGTCGGTCCTGAGCGCCGGGCGCGGGCGGTCGAGTCCGAGCTTCGCCTTGGCGATGCGCGCGCGGGCGTGGAGCAGGTCGGCGTAGGGGCCGATGCCCTTCATCCGCGTGCCGAAGTCGGGGTCGTTGTCGCGCCCGCCGCGCATCGAGCGGATCAGCGCCATGACGTGCGCGGCGCGCTCGGGGAAGTGCGCGTCGAGCCAGGCGCGGAACAGCGGCGCGACCTCGTGCGGCAGGCGCACCGGGCGGACGAAGGCGCCGACCGCGCCGGCGGCGGCCGCGGCCTCCAGGATCGCCTCGATCTCATGGTCGGTGATCGCCGGGATGACGGGGCTGACCGAGCACCACACCGGCACGCCGGCGTCGGCGAGGGTGCGGATCGCGGCGAGGCGCTTCGGCGGAGTCGCGGCGCGCGGCTCCAGCGTGCGGGCGATGGTCGGCACGAGGCTCGTCACCGAGATGACGACGGCGACCAGCCCGTCGGCGGCGAGGTCCCTCAGGATGTCGAGGTCGGCTGTGACGCGGTCGGACTTGGTCGTGATCGAGACCGGGTGCTTGAACGCGCGCAGCACCTCGAGGCAGCCGCGCGTGATGCGGTGCCGCGCCTCGATCGGCTGGTAGGGGTCGGTGTTGGTGCCCATCGCCAGCGGGGCGGGGACGTAGCCCTTCCTCGACAGCTCGGCGCGGAGCAGCGCTGGCGCGGTCGGCTTGACCGTCAGCTTGCTCTCGAAGTCGAGCCCCGGCGACAGGCCGAGATAGGCGTGCGTCGGCCGGGCGAAGCAGTAGATGCAGCCGTGCTCGCACCCCCGGTAGGCGTTGACCGAGCGGTCGAACGGCACGTCGGGCGAGGTGTTGCGGCTGATGATCGTCCGTGGGCTTTCGCGCGTGACCTCCGTGCGGAGCCGCGGCGGCGCGCCGTCGACCTCGCCCCGCGCGTCGAGCCAGTCGCCGTCGTCGTCGCGGCCGGGCGTATCGAAGCGCGCCGACGGCGTATTCGCCGGCGCGCCGCGACCGCGCTGCAAGGCGGGGTGAAGCATCCGCCAAAGCTATACCTTCGTGCAGAACAAGACAAGAACATTCGCCGGACGCAGCCGCCTCTCCGAGCCCCGGCGCGGTGCCGCCGGCTCAGCGCTCGCGCAGGCGCGGCATCAGCTCGACGAAGTTGCACGGGCGGTGGCGGCTGTCGAGCTGGTCCCTGAGGATTCCGTCCCACCCGTCCTTCACCGCGCCGGTCGAGCCGGGGAGAGCGAAGAGGTAGGTGCCGCGCGCGACGCCGGCGGTGGCGCGCGACTGGACGGTCGAGGTGCCGATGGTCCGGAAGCTCAGCCAGCGGAACAGCTCGCCGAAGCCGGGGATCTCCTTGTCCCACACCGCCGCGAAGGCCTCGGGCGTCACGTCGCGGCCGGTGACGCCGGTGCCGCCGGTGGAGATCACGCAGTCGATTTCAGCGTCTTCGATCCATGCGTTGAGCTGGCGGGTGAGGTCCGGCACGTCGTCGCGGACGATGGCGCGGGCGGCGAGCACGTGCCCGGCGGCGGTCAGCCGCTCGACCAGCGTGTCGCCCGAGCGGTCGTCGGCGGCGGTGCGCGTGTCGCTGACGGTCAGCACGGCGATGCGGACGGGGCGGAAGGGGAGGGTGGGGTCGATCGGCATGGGGTTAAGTTTAGGCGATGGAAAAGCGGCGGTCACCCGAAGTTCCTCCCCGGAACGGGGAGGTGGCACGCCGCAGGCGTGACGGAGGGGTCGGCCTCCACCAGCAAAGGGGTCGACACGTGGCGACCGACCCCTCCGTCACCGCTGCGCGGTGCCACCTCCCCGTTCCGGGGAGGAGTGCCCCCTCTCCCGCTTGCGGGAGAGGGGGCCGCCTCCCGCAGTGCTCTAAAACGTGCTCGCCACCGCCGTCGTGTCGTCGGGCAGCACCGGCGCGGGCGGCACGAGCGGCAGCAACGGGGCAGTGACGGTCGGCGTCACCGTCACGGCCGCAGGCCCCGGCAGGCCGGGGAACTTCGGCCAAAGGCCGGCGGCCAGCGCGTCGATCGACGGCGGCGTGTGGCCGTCGCGCAGCTGGTACATCCAGTAGTTCCTGAGCACGACCTCGACGTAGTGGCGCGTCTCGCGGAACGGGATCGATTCGATGAACAGCAGCGGGTCGCCGTTGTCGCGCACCGTCGCGTTCCACTTCTGCACCGATCCCGGGCCGGCGTTGTAGGCGGCGATGACCTTCGGCAGCAGGCCGGCGGTATAGCTCGTGTCGCGCAGCTCCTGCATATACGCCTGGCCGCAGTCGATGTTGAACTCGGGGTCGTCGAGCGTCTTGACCGCGGCGTCGACGACCGTGCCGTCGGCCATCCGCGCCTGCACCCGCCTCGCCGTCGCCGGCATCAGCTGCATGACGCCCTTGGCCCCGACGCGCGACGTTGCCGAGGTGACGAAGTTCGACTCCTGCAGCGCGTGGGCGAAGACCAGCCCCTTGTCGACCCGCCAGCCGTGCGCCGGGTTCCACTCGGGCGCGGGGTAGCGGGCGGAAAGTGGCGGGTCGATGCCCTCGGGCGGGTGGTGCGCCAGCCAGAACTGCGTCGCCGGCAGGTTCAGGCGCGCCGCCAACCGCAGGATCGCGGGGTAGTTGCCGGCATCGGCAGTGGCGGCAAGATACTTGAGCTCGCGGTCGGCGAGCCCGATCTCGCCGATCTCGACCAGCGCCGCCGCGCGCCGGGCACCGGGCAGGTCGGACAGATGGTTCCAGTCGGCGGTGATGAAGTCGGGCTCGGCCCAGTCGAGCGACTGCGCCAGGCCGAGCGTTCGCCGTGCGAGCATCCCGTAGAAGCTGTCGGGGTGCGCTGCCGCCGACTGCAGGCGGCTGGCGACGAGCGCCGGCTTGCCGCAGGCGAGGTACGCGCGGGCGGCCCAGAAGTTGGCGGCGGGCGCATAGTCCTCGCCGCCGAAGCGCGCCGCCACCTTGTCAAAGCTGTCGGCGGCCGCTGCGCAGTCGCCGCGGCGGTAGGCGGCGAGCCCGGCGACCCAGCCGCCGAGGCCCGACCAGCTGCTGCTGCCGGTGGCGGCGGCCTTGCCCATGCGTTCGGCAGCGAAGTCGTCGCCGGCGCCGTAGTAGCTCCAGGCGATGCGCTCGTAATATTCGGAGGCGACGTCGGGCGACATCTGCGCCGCCGCCCCGGTCAGCACCGCCTCGGCCTCGGCATTGCGGTCGGCGGCGAGCAGCGGTTTCAGGCGGGCGATCGCCGCGTCGTCGCGGGCGCTGCCGCGCGTCGCCGCCGGGCCCATCGCGGGCTGGAAGCTGACGGTGCGCAGCGTCTTCTGCAGGGGCAGGACGGGGCCCGCCCCGCGCGCCGCCAGCGCGACCAGCCGCGGGGCCTGCGGCAGGTCGGTGTGCTGCGCGAGCCAGTCGGCGGCGATGCCGCTCCGGCCCGGACCACGGGCGAGGATCAGCTGCGCGCGTGCCGTGGCATGGAGCGGGCCGTCGGGCAGGGCGGCGAGCGCGCTCTCGGCGGCACTGAACCGCCCGGCATCGATGGCGAGGAAGATGGCGCGATAGGCGCTGCGCTGCGCCGGGGTCAGCTGCGTCGGCACGCGGCGCTGGGCGGCGGTGATGCCGACATAGCCGGTGACGGTGATCGTGCCGGCGTCGTCGGCGGGCTCGGCGAGCGCGGGGGCGAGCGGCAGCAGCGCCGCGGCGAGGATGGCGACCAGCCTCATGCCGCCAGCCGCGCGCGGAAGGCGCAGAGGTCGGCCCACGCCAGCGCCTTGTGCCCCGGCTGGCGCAGCAGGTGGGCAGGGGCAAAGGTCGGCATCACCGGCACGCCGTCGCAGTCGAGCCAGCGGCCGCGCAGCCGGGCGATGCCGGCGGTCGCGCCGGTCAGCGCCGCCGTCGCCACCTGGCCCATCGCCAGCACCGCCTTGGGCCGCGCCAGCACGACCTGGCGGCGAAGGAAGGGCAGGGCGTCGGCGTCGCGGCCGGTCTCGCCCCACGGCACGGCGTTGGCGAGATAGGTGTCGGCGCGCGACCGCTGAATTGCGGCGAGCATCCGGTCGAGCAGCGCCCCGGCGGCGTCGGCGAAGGGGCGGCCGGCGGCGAGGTCGGCGGCGCTCGGCCGCTCGCCGACGACCATGGCGTCGCCGGGCGTCCCGTCGGCGAACAGCGCGCCCGGGTGCGCCTCGGCGAGCGCGGCGGCGAGCGCGGCGAGGCTGTCGACGTTGAGGGCGGCGGTGGTCGTCTTGGCGGCGCGGGTGGCCACGGGCACCTCTGTCGCCGCGGCAGCCCGCAGCGGCACCACCGGCGTGGCGGGCGCGAGCCAGCGGAACGGCGTCTCGTCGACGATCGTGTCGACGCCCGCCGCCAGCCACCAGCCGAGCGCGGCCGCCGCTTCCTCGTGCCTGATCGTGGAAACCCCCGCCATCGCAGGCGACTAGTGCGGCGCTTGACGCTCTGGTCAAGCCGCGCGCGCGTCCGTATCTGACGAACGGCAGGGAAGATGCGACGGGCCGTTGGCCGCGCGGGATTGAGGGACGGGAATGAGCGGACGCACGGACAGGGAGGCGATGCCCTATGATATCGTCATCGTCGGCGGCGGCCCGGCCGGGCTGTCGGCGGCGATCTGCGTCAAGCAGGCGGCGACGGCGAAGGACATCGACGTCTCGGTCTGCGTGCTGGAGAAGGGCGCGGAGATCGGCGCGCACATCCTGTCGGGCGCGGTGGTCGATCCGCGCGCGCTCGACGAGCTGCTGCCCGACTGGCGCGACCGCGACAGCCCGCTGACGGTGCCGGTCGTCGAGAACCACCACTGGATTCTGACCGCCAAGGGCAAGACCGAGTTCCCCCACGGCCTGCTGCCGCCGTTCATGAACAACAAGGGGTGCTACACCCTCAGCCTTGGCAACTTCTGCCGCTGGCTCGCGGGGCAGGCCGAGGCATTGGGCGTCGAGATCTTCCCCGGCTTCGCCGCGGCCGAGGTGCTGTTCGACGACGAGGGGCGGGTCAAGGGCGTCGCCACCGGCGACATGGGCGTCGCCCGCGACGGGACGCACAAGGACAGCTACACGCCCGGCCTCGAGCTCCACGCCAAGTACACCTTCTTCGCCGAAGGGGTACGCGGGCACCTGTCGAAGCAGCTGATCCGCCAGTTCGCGCTCGACAGGGACGCCCAGCCGCAGGTGTACGGCATCGGCATCAAGGAGCTGTGGGACATCGCGCCCGAGAAGCACGTGCCGGGGCGCGTCATCCACACGCAGGGCTGGCCGCTCGACGACGCGACCGGCGGCGGCGGGTTCCTCTATCACCAGGCGAACAACCAGGTCGCGCTGGGGTTCGTCACCTGGCTGAACTACGCGAACCCCTACCTGTCGCCCTTCGACGAGATGCAGCGGTGGAAGACGCACCCTGCGATCCGCGCGATCCTGGAGGGCGGGCGGCGCGTCAGCTACGGCGCACGCGCGATCAACGACGGCGGCTGGCAGTCGGTGCCGAAGCTGACCTTCCCCGGCGGCGCGCTGATCGGGTGCAGCGCCGGCTTCGTCAACGTGCCGCGGATCAAGGGCACGCACACGGCGATGAAGACGGGCATGATGGCCGCCGACGCCGCGGTCGAGGCGATCGCCAGCCAGCGGGCGAACGATGCGCTCGACGCCTACCAGGACGCCTACAACACGAGTTGGGTCGAGAAGGAGCTGCGCGGCGTCCGGAACACGCTGCCGGCGGTCGAGAAGCTCGGCAATACGGTCGGCACCGTCGTCGCGGGGACGACGATGTGGCTCGAACACTGGGGCGTGCGGATGCCCTTCACGCTCAGGCACCACAGGGACAACGAGCAGCTGAAGCGCAAGGAGCACGTCCGGCCGATCGCCTACCCCAAGCCCGACGGCGTCATCAGCTTCGACAAATTGTCGAGCGTGTTCCTGTCGAACACCAACCACGAGGAGGACCAGCCGGTCCACCTGACGCTGAAGGACGCGACCGTCCCGGTGCGCATCAACCTGCCGCTCTACGACGAGCCGGCGCAACGTTACTGCCCGGCCGGCGTCTACGAGATCGTCGAGGAGACGGCCGGGCCGCGGCTGCAGATCAACGCGCAGAACTGCGTCCACTGCAAGACGTGCGATATCAAGGACCCGACGCAGAACATCAACTGGGTGGTGCCCGAGGGCGGCGGCGGGCCGAACTATCCGAATATGTGACGACGCGCGGCTGGCGGCTAGCGAGCACGCCGCAGGCGCGCGCAGCTAGACGCGGACTCGCGCGAGGCCGGCCGGCGGGTCGGCGGGGCAACCCCGCCGAACCCGTCCGACGGCGCGGCTTTGCCGCGACGCGCCGCCTCCTGTTCCTCCCCGGAACGGGGAGGTGGCACGCCGCAGGCGTGACGGAGGGGCCGCTCGCCCCGCGCTGACGGCTCGCCGCGTGGCGAGCGGCCCCTCCCCCCCTCGCCCGAAGGAGGCGAATGGTCCCCCTCCCCGTTCCGGGGAGGAACAGGAGGCTCCCCGATCCTCGCAGGAACGGCGCTTCCGCCCCCGCGGACGCGCCGCTAGACTGGTTCCATGAGAGCATTCCTTGTCGCCGCGTCGCTTGCCGCACTCCTCGCCGTCCCCGCGCTCGCCGCACAGCGCCCGGCGCCCCCATCGTCCCACAACTATATCCTCGGCCGCTTCGCCGACGCCGACAACCGGCCGGACGACGCGGCGCGCTATTACGATGCCGCGCTGAAGGCCGATCCGGGGGACACGACGCTGCAGCGGCGCGCGTTCGACGCGGCGCTCGCCGGCGGCGACGAGCGACTGGCGGTTGGCCTCGCGCGCGACCTCGACGCGGCGCGGGCGGGCGACGCCGCCACCGCGCTCGTGCGGCTGGCCGACGCCGTCAAGCGGCGCGACTGGGCGGCGGCGGCCGCGGTCAAGGGTCTGCCCGATGTCGGCTATGCGGCGGTCGTCGCGCCGGTGACGCAGGCGTGGATCGCCGTCGGCCGCGGCGACGTCGACGGTGCGCTGGCGCTGGTCGACCCGGCGAAGTTCGCCGGCGTCGCGAAAAGCTACGTCACCGAGCACCGGGCGATGATCCTTGCCGCCGCCCGGCGCTACGCCGACGCCGCGCCGCTGTTCGTGGCGATGGTCGCCGACGAGGCGAAGAACGTCGATCGGCTGCGGATCGCCGGCGCGGGGAGCCTCGCGGCGGCGCACAAGGTCGACGAGGCCAAGGCGCTGCTCGCCGCCGGCGACCCCGACCCGGCACTGGACGCGGCGGCGAAGCGCCTGGCGCACGGCGAGCCGCTGGCGGCGGCGACCGAGCCCCGGCAGGGGCTGGCCTGGCTGATGACGCGGCTGGCGGGCGACCTGTCGCGCGAGAAGCCGGTGTCGCTGGCGCTCGCCTTCGCCCGCACCGCGACCTTCCTCGCCCCCGACCTCGGCGAGACCTGGCTGATCGCCGGCGACGTCCTGCTCCGCGGCGGCCGCGCCGAGGCCGCGCTCGCCGCCTTCGGCCACGTCGGCCCGCGCGACCCCGTCGCGGCGACGGCGGAGGTCCACCGCGGCCTGGCGCTCGCGGAGCTCGACCGCAACGACGAGGCGCGGCGCGTGTTCGAGCGGGCGGCGACCGCGCGGGAGGCGACCGCCGACGACTGGCAGCGCCTCGGCGACTTCGAGCGCAAGCTGAACAACCACGCCGCGGCGGCGGAGGACTATGGCAAGGCCATCGCGCTTGCCGGCGACAAGGCCGGCTGGGCGCTCTACTTCCTGCGCGGCGCGGCCTATGAGCAGGCCGGCGACTGGGCGCGCGCCGAGCCCGACCTGCGGCGGGCGCTGGCGCTGCAGCCCGACGACCCGACGGTGCTCAACTATCTCGGCTACGCGCTGCTCGACCGCGGGCAGAAGCTGGCCGAGGCGCAGGCGCTGATCGCGACGGCGGCCAAGCTGCGCCCCGACGACGGCTTCATCGCCGACTCGCTCGGCTGGGCGTGGTTCCGGTCCGGTGACTTCGCCCGGGCGGTGGCGCAGCTCGAGATCGCGGCGCGGCTCGAACCCGGCGACGCGACGATCAACGACCACCTGGGCGACGCCTACTGGCGCGTCGGGCGGCGGCTCGAGGCGCGTTTCCGCTGGCGCGCGGCGGCGGACCTGTCGCCCGAGCCGGCGGAGGCGAAGCTGCTGGCGAAGAAGCTCGACTTCGGGCTCGACGTCGCCACCGCCGACACCGCGCCGCCCCCGCCCAAGCCGTGATCGCGGCCCGCGCGAAGGTCAACCTCGCCCTCCACGTCCGCCGGCGGCGCGGCGACGGCTATCACGACCTGGAGACGCTGTTCGCCTTCACCGCGTTCGGCGACGCGCTGCAGGTCGTTGCGGGCGAGGGGCTGACGCTCGATGTTCGTGGGCCGATGGCGGCGGCGATCGCCGGCGAGGCTCCGGCCGACAACCTCGTCCTGCGCGCGGCGCGTGCGCTGGCGGCGGCAGCGGGGATCGAGCGGCCGGCGGCGGCGCTGACGCTCGACAAGCACATCCCGGTGGCGGCGGGACTCGGCGGCGGGTCAGCCGACGCGGCGGCGGCGCTGCGCCTGCTCGACCGCTTCTGGGGGCTTGGGCTCGGCCTCGACGCGCTGGCAGCGATCGCCGCGCCGCTCGGGGCCGACGTGCCGGCGTGCGTGTATGAGAGGACCGCGGTCGGCACCGGGCGTGGCGAGGCGCTGACGCCGGTCGACCTCGGCCTCGCCGGCACGCCGGTGCTGCTCGTCAACCCCGGCTTCGCCGTGCCGACGGGGCCGGTGTTCGCCGGCTGGGACGGCGTCGACCGCGGGCCGCTCGACCCCGCCGCGTGGCGAGCTGCGCGCAACGACCTGACGCCGCTGGCCGTCCGCCTGCAGCCGGTGATCGCCGACGTGCTCGCCGCGCTCGAGGCCACGGGCGCGACCTTCGTCCGGATGTCGGGGTCGGGGGCGACGTGCCTCGCGCTTTACGGCACGCGCGACGCGTGCGCCGCAGCGCAGCAGGCGGTGGCGGCGCGCGGCTGGTGGAACACGGCGACGACGCTCGTCTGACGATTTCTGTTGCACCGCAGCATGAGCCGTGCTCAACTATTTTTGAGGACCACTCAAAAAAGCGCTTGACGCGACTCTGAGTGCGACTTAGATCGACACTCAGTTGTTCTGAGTGCAACTCGAAACGCCGCAAGGAGAGACGCCATGTTCACCCGCTTCCTGATCGCCGCCCCGCTCGCCGTCGCCGTCGCCGGCGCGTTCGTCGGTGCCGCCGTTCCCGCCTTCGCCGCGACGCCGGCGGCGACCTGCGAGGCGATGCCCGCCCAGCTGCGCGCCGCGTCAGCGACCGCGCCGGCCGGAGCGCAGCAGCGCGCCGCGATCCTGATTGCGACCGGCGAGCACCTGTGTGCCGACCAGGCCAAGGCCGAGGCGGCGAAGAAGTTCGCCGCCGCCGCCCACATCCTGAACGTCGACCTCGCGTCGCTCGGCACCGCGCCGGTCGTCACCGCCGGCCAGTAAGCCCCGGCGTCCCCTTCGACCCAGAACTGGCCGCGTCCCGTACGGGGCGCGGCCTTTTTCGTGCGCGCTCAGGGTCCCCAGCTGGGAGTCCTGGGCCTAGCACTCGGCGCGCCGGGTCGGCCCTCGGCACTTGCGCGCGGCGCGGCGATGCGTGAGACGCAGGCGCAATGACTCGCGACGCGCCCGCTCTGACCCTCGCCATCGACGGCCCGCGCGCGACGCTGACGCTCGACCGCCCGGCGAAGCGGAACGCGCTCGACCTCGCCATGTGGGAGGAGCTGCCGCGGTTGGTCGCGGCGGTCATGCTCGACCCCGGCGTCCGCGTCCTCGTCGTGACGGGGGCGGGCGGTGCCTTTTCGGCCGGGGCCGATCTCGACGAATTCGCCGTCTATGCCAGCGACCCGGCGTGGCGGGCGCGCAACAACGCCGCGATCCGCGCGACGCAGGTGACGCTTGCCCGCGCCGCCAAGCCCGTCGTCGCGGCGATCGACGGCGACGCTATCGGCGGCGGCCTGGGCCTGGCGCTCGCCTGCGACCTGCGCTTCGCCACGCCGCGCGCGCGCCTGGGGCTGACGCCGGCGAAGCTGGGCCTCGTCTATCCGCTGCACGACACCAAGCTGCTCGTCGACCTCGTCGGCCCGGCGCAGGCGAAGCGGATGCTGTTCACCGCGCGCGTGATGGATGCCGCGGAGGCGGCGCGCATCGGCCTGGTCGACGAGGTGACCGACGACCTGGACGGCGCGGTCGACGCCTTCTGCGCGCGCGTCGCCGACCTGTCGGCGACGACGCAGCTCGCCGCCAAGCGCATCGTCCGCCGCATCCTCGACGGGGCGAGCGACGACGACGCGGCGAGCGCTGCCGAGTTCGATGCGGCGTTTACGGGAGCGGACTTCGCGGCGGGCATCGTGGCGTTCCGGGGGCGGCCGCGTGGGTAGCGGTGGTTACGGTGTCGCAAAGGATGTCATCCCGGCGCAGGCCGGGACCCATGAGCTCGAATGGTTGAGTTCATGGGTCCCGGCCTGCGCCGGGATGACAGGAGAGCGGAAGGAGCTGCCAGCGCCAACGCCGTCATCCCCGCACAAGCGGGGACCCATCGCCTGCGGCCCGGACGACCCGCGCCGTCTCCGCCGGGCGAACGGTGGGAGATGGGTCCCCGCTTGCGCGGGGATGACGGCAGAGAGCTGAAAGGGATGACCCCCGCACCATGACCTTCGACAAGTCCCGCCTGCCCAGCCGCCACGTCACCGTCGGTCCCGAGCGCGCGCCGCACCGCAGCTATTACTACGCCATGGGGCTGACGGCGGAGGACATCGCGCGGCCGTTCGTCGGCGTCGTCTCGGCGGGGAACGACTCGGCGCCGTGCAACACGACCCTCGACGCCCAGGCCGACGCCGCGCGCGAAGGCGTGATCCGCGGTGGGGGGACGCCGCGCCGGTTCAACACGATCACCGTCACCGACGGCATCGCCATGGGCCACCAGGGGATGAAGTCGAGCCTGGTCAGCCGCGAGGTCATCGCCGACTCGGTCGAGCTGTCGATGCGCGGCCACGGCTATGACGCGCTCCTCGCCTTTGCCGGCTGCGACAAGAGCCTGCCGGGCATGATGATGGCGATGCTGCGCCTCAACGTACCGAGCGTGTTCGTCTACGGCGGCTCGATCCTGCCGGGGCGCTTCGAAGACAGGGACGTGACCGTCGTCGACGTGTTCGAAGCGGTCGGCCAGTTCGCCGCCGGGGCGTGTCCGCTCGAGCGGCTGACGGCGCTCGAGAAGGTCGCCTGCCCCGGCCACGGCGCGTGCGGCGGGCAGTTCACGGCGAACACCATGGCCTGCGTCGCGGAAGCCATCGGCCTGTCGCTGCCCAACTCGAACATGATGCCCGCGCCCTATGACGGCCGCGCCGGGCTGGCGGTCGCGGCGGGCGAGGCGGTGATGGCGTGTCTCGCGGCGAACCTCAGGCCGCGTGACATCTGCACGTGGCAAGCCTTTGAGAACGCGGCGACGGTGGTCGCGGCGACCGGCGGTTCGACCAACGCCGCGCTCCACCTGCCGGCGATGGCGAACGAGGCGGGGATCGACTTCACGCTGTTCGACGTCGCCGAGATCTTCAAGCGGACGCCGTACATCGCCGACCTGAAGCCCGGCGGACGCTACGTGGCGCGCGACCTGTATGCGGCGGGCGGCATCTACATGGTGATGAAGACGCTGCTCGAAGGCGGCTACCTGCACGGCGACTGCCGGACGGTGACGGGGCGGACGCTGGCCGAGAACCTCAGCGACGTGCGCTGGAACGACGCGCAGGACGTCATCCGCCCGGTCGCGAACCCGATCACCCCGACCGGCGGCGTCGTCGGGCTGAAGGGGTCGCTCGCCCCCGACGGGGCGATCGTCAAGGTCGCAGGCATGAAGACGCTGCAGTTCAGCGGCCCGGCGCGCGTCTTCGACTGCGAGGAGGACGCCTTCGCCGCCGTCGAGGTGCGGACGATCCGGCCGGGCGAGGTGATCGTCATCCGCTACGAGGGGCCCAAGGGCGGGCCGGGGATGCGCGAGATGCTGTCGACGACGGCGGCGCTGTACGGGCTGGGGCTCGGCGAGCAGGTCGCGCTCATCACCGACGGGCGGTTCAGCGGCGGCACGCGCGGCTTCTGCATCGGCCATGTCGGGCCGGAGGCGGCCGACGGCGGGCCGATCGCGCTGGTCGCCGACGGCGACACGATCCGCATCGACGCGGAAGCCGGGACGATCGACCTCGACGTGGCGGACGACGAGATCGCCCGCCGCCGCGCCGCGTGGACGCCGCGGGTCAACGCCTATCAGTCGGGGGCGCTATGGCGCTTCGCCCAGACCGTCGGGCCAGCGTACCGCGGCGCGGTGACGCACCCGGGCGCGCGGGCGGAGAAGCACGTCTACGCGGACCTGTAGGGGCGCGGGTGGCCGCGACGCGCCGCCTGCCCCATCCGTCATCCCGGCGCAGGCCGGGACCCAAGATCTCGAACGTCTGAGATCTTGGGTCCCGGCCTGCGCCGGGATGACAGGAGGGCGTGGTACCTTAGGCGCGCGCCGTCGAGCCTCCCGCCGCCTCAGCTCGGGGGCAGGGTGGCCGGCTGAGCCGGTGCCGCGGGCGGCGGCGGCAGGGCGCTCGGCGGCACGGGCTTGATGCGGTTCAGCATCGGCTCGCCGTTGGCGTCGCGGGGCACGTCGCCGCGCGTCGCGCCGCGCAGCACGATCTTGGGGTCGGTCAGCGGTGAGCGGGTGCACGCCGCGACCGTCAGGAGGACGG
>JAFARM010000094.1 GCA_019245455.1 Sphingomonadaceae bacterium
CGACGCAGCTGCCCTTCCTGCTGGTCCTGGTCGGCATCCTCGGCGGGGTCGAGACGCTCGGCCTCATCGGCCTGTTCGTCGGCCCGGCGACGATGGCGGTGCTGGTGATTCTGTGGCGCGAGTTTGTCGGGGTTACGCCGTCAGCCCGCGATGCTCGCCCCTTACCCACCGCACCGTCCGCGACGACGCGCGCATGACGACGCTTTCGGTGGTGACGGTCCCGTCGCGCCGGGTACGCACACCGGCGAGCAGCGACCCGTCGGTGACCCCGGTCGCCGCGAAGATCACATCGCCCTTGGCGAGGTCGCGCAGCTTGTAGACGCGGCTCAGGTCCTCGATCCCCCACTTGTGGGCACGGGCGCGCTCGGCCTCGTTCCTGAACACCAGCCGCCCCTGGAACTGGCCGCCGACGCAGCGCAGCGCCGCCGCCGCCAGCACGCCCTCCGGCGCGCCGCCCTGGCCCAGGTAGATGTCGATGCCGGTGTCGGGGTTGGTCGTGGCGATCACGCCCGCCACGTCGCCGTCGCCGATCAGCATGATGCCGCAGCCTAAGCTCCGCAGGTCGCGGATCAGCGCCTCGTGGCGCGGCCGGTCGAGGACGCAGGCGGTGATCGCCGACGGGCTGACCCCCTTGGCGGCGGCGAGCGCCTCGATGTTCGCCTTGACCGGCTTGGCGAGGTCAATGACGTCCTCCGGATACCCCGGCCCGATGGCGATCTTGTCCATATAGACGTCGGGCGCGTTCAAGAGCCCGCCTTCCTCGGCAATGGCGAGGACGGCGAGCGCGTTCGGCCCGGCCTTGGCGGCGATCGTCGTGCCCTCCAGCGGGTCGAGGGCGATGTCGATCTTGGGCCCGATGCCGCCTTCGTTCCGCCCGCGCCCGACCTTCTCGCCGATGTAGAGCATCGGCGCCTCGTCGCGCTCGCCCTCGCCGATGACGATGGTGCCGTCGAAGTCGAGGTCGTTCAGCGCATCACGCATCGCCGCGACCGCGGCGGCGTCGGCAGCGTGCTCGTCGCCGCGGCCGACCTGGGCGCGGCAGGCGATCGCCGCCTTCTCCGTCACGCGGACCATCTCGAGGACGAGGACGCGGTCGAGGACCGAACTGCGCTGCGGCATGGGAACTCCCTAGAAGTCGAGCAGGTGCATCATCACCGGACGCGCCGTCACCGCGTCCGACGCCGCCATGCGGGCGAGCGCCGCCGTCACCGCCGCCTCGCGCACGGCATGGGTGACCATGACGACGTAGACGCCGGCATCGACCGCGGCGGTCCCGCGCTGGATCAGACTTTCGATCGAAACGCCGGCATCGCGCAACGCCGCCGTCAGCTCGGCGAGCACGCCCGGCCGGTCGGTGACAGTCAGGCGCAGGTAGAAGCGGCCGACGTGATCGGCGGTGTCGGCACGATCGAGCGCCGCCAGCCGCGAGGTCGGCATGGCGAAGGCCGGGCCGACCTCACCGCGGGCGACGTCGATCAGGTCGGCGACGATCGCGCTCGCCGTGGGCCCCGCGCCGGCACCCGCACCTGAGAAGAACAGGCGGCCGGCGAAGTCGCCTTCCGCCACCACCGCATTCAGCGCCCCGGCGACGTGCGCCAGCGGGTGCGCCAGCGGCACGAGACACGGGTGGACGCGCTGGAACAGCCGGCCGCCGTCCTCGCTCGCCAGGGCGACGAGCTTGATGCGGAAGCCGAGCGTCGCGGCATGGTCGATGTCGACCCCGGCGACGTCGCGGATGCCCTCGACCGCCACGCCGGCGAAGTCGATCCGCGCGCCGAACGCCAGCGCCGAGAGCAGGCTGAGCTTGTGCGCGGCGTCGATGCCGTCGACGTCGAAGCCGGGATCGGCCTCGGCGAAGCCGGCGCGCTGCGCGTCGGCGAGGACGGCGGCGAACGACAGACCCTCCGCCTCCATCCGCGTCAGGATGTAGTTGCAGGTGCCGTTGAGGATGCCATAGACGCGCCCCAGCCGGTTCGCCGCCGCGCCGTCGCGCAGGCCGCCGATGACCGGGATGCCGCCGGCGACCGCCGCTTCGTACTTCAGCGGCACGCCTTTGACCTCGGCCGAGGCGGCGAGGTCGAGGCCGTGGTGGGCGAGCATCGCCTTGTTCGCCGTCACCAGCGGCTTGCCCGCGGCGAGCGTCGCGCGGGCGAGCACCAGCGCCGGCCCGTCGCTGCCGCCGACCGCCTCGACCACGACATCGACATCGTCGCGCCCGGCGAGTTCGGTCGCGTCGTCGACCCAGGCGAAGCGGGCGGTATCGACGCCGCGGTCGCGGCCGCGGTCGCGCGCCGACACCGCCGTCACGCGGACCTGCCGGTCGGCGCGCCGCTCGATCAGCCCGGCGTTGGCGTCGAGCAGGGCGACGACCCCCGCCCCGACCGTCCCGAGCCCGGCCAGGCCGACCCGCAGCGCGGTCACGATCTCACCAGCCCGGTTCGATTCCGCGCGGAAGTTGACAATGGTTGTGCCGGCTCGCGGCTGACCTCCACCCTGCGGTGCAAGCGCCATGTACCGATATGGTTCATCTTGCAGGGAGAGGAGGCACGGGCGAACATCATCGCCCCCCGCCTAGCGAAATCGCGCCGTGTAGGACAGGGCAATCTAACCCGGCGGCAGCGAGCCTTTGCCGCGCTGCCGGCGCAACCCCCAGCCGCGCCGCGGGTTGTCGCGGCAAGCCGTTGGAGTTGCGTATGTCCGATCCCGATCCCGTCCGCCGGTCGCTGATGCTGGGGGCCGCCGCCGCGGGCCTCGCCGCCGCCGGCACCGCTGCCGCCCAGACCCGCACCGACACCGCCCCGCGCGAACTGCACGGCCAGCCGATGCCCGAGCCGCCGGCGGACAAGAGCGCCGGCCCGGTAACGCCGGGTCGCGGCACGCAGCTCACCGGCAAGATCGCCGTCGTCACCGGGGCCGCGCGCGGCATCGGTCGGGCGATCGCCGTCGAGTTCGCCGCCAACGGTGCCGACGTGATCGCCCTCGACATCGCCGGCCCCGTCTCGCCGGCGTCGAACGCGGTCCCCGCGACCCCGGCCGAGCTCGACGAGACGGTGCGCATGATCCGCAGCTACGGCCGCAAGGGCGAAGCCGTCCGCGCCGATATCCGCGATATTGCCGCGCTGCGCCGCGTCGCCGACCGCGTCGCGCGCGACCACGGCCGCATCGACATCGTCGTCGCCAATGCCGCGATCCAGCGGTGGAAGCCGCTGATGGAGATGGAGGACAGCGACTGGCGCGACGTCATCGACAACAACCTCAACGGCACGGCCAACACCATCCGCGCCTTCGCCCCTATCATGGTCCGCCAGAACAAGGGGCGGATCATCGTCCTGTCGTCGCTGCAGGGCAAGCACGGGACCAAGGACGCGGCAAGCTATTCGGCGTCGAAATGGGGCATCATCGGCCTGATGAAGTCGGCCGCGCTCGAACTCGGCGAGCACAACATCACGGTCAACGCGATCCTGCCCGGCCTCGTCGATACGCCACTCACCCGCTACGACAAGCGGCTGACCGAGACGATCCAGGAAACCGGGCAGAAGCTCGGCGAGCACCCGACGCCGCAGCAGGCGTGGGACATCCGCGCCCCGACCGTGCCGCTGAAGGTCGGCTGGCTGCAGCCCGACGACATCTCGCCGATCGCCGTGTTCCTGGCGTCGGACGCCTCGGCCATGGCGACGGGCGCGAACTTCGAGGTGACGGGCGGGGACAGTGCGAAGGTGGTTTGAGGGTGCAGACACTCGCCCGTGCTGCAATCGGTGATCACGCGGGCTTGAACCTGCCGGGCGGCACCCCACAAGCGGTCACACCCGACACCACCTGCCCTGCTTCGGTCTGCAAGGCGATCCTGCGGCCGATGAAATATTGTGCTTCGATATAGTCATCGGAGTCGCACGACAGCCGCATGAAGCTGACCATGTTCCATTCGCTTGGGTATCGATCGGCCCACGCTCGCATCGAGCGCTTCATCAGCGACCAATCGATTTCGGTTTGCGTCCGCAGTGGCCGACCGCAGCTACAGTGTCGCCCAATAAGCCGGTAGATGCGCGCGTACATCCCGAGGTTGCCGTCCTGCGGTCCGCTGCTGGCCGCCCGCGCCAAGGCATCCACCGCCTTCCAGTCGCCATTCCATTCCGGCAGCAAGTACGTCGTCATCGATTCGTAAATAGGAAGGTAGCCAGGAAACTTCTTCGCACCTTCGTTGAACGTCGCGCGAACCTCGGCTTCGGGCGGCTGCTGGATGAGCGCCGCCTCGAGATAGGTCGAATACCATTCCGGATCGAGCGAAGCGAACGACTTCGCGTCCATCAGAGCCTGGTAGGCCTGACCGTTCAGTTCACGGACGCGCGGCCACACCTCCGGCGGCACCGCGTCGGCATATCCGCGACCCCTGACGGCAAAGGCGTGCAGAACTTCGATCTTGCCCAGCGTTATCGTTGCGACAACATCTTTCGGGCTTCGGGCCAACCAGGCATGGACGAAGTCCGTTCCCTTGTCGTCGCATCCATCGCAGCTCGTCATTGCAATCAAGTCATGAACCAACCACCGGTAGAAGAGGTGAAGGTTCTCCTCGCCATTGATGTCGCGGGATTTTGTCGTCCGGTATTCTCGCGCAAGCGTGTCCAAGCCGGCAAAGTCACGGGCGGCAACCAGATGGCCCACCGCCATCCCCGTGGGATCGCGCTGTTCCATACTCTCGCCCGACGCTTGGCTGCCGAGCAGCAGCGCGCCGGCTAACCAAAGTGTTCTGACCGACCTCAGCAATGGCTCCCCCGACTAGCCCGCCGCCTTCGCCCCCGCGTTGACCCCCATCGCCTGGAGGTACCGCTTCACGCCCCGCGCGGCCTGGCGGATGCGGTGTTCGTTCTCGACGAGCGCGATGCGGACATAGCCCTCGCCCTCCTCGCCGAAGCCGGTGCCCGGCGCGACGGCGACCTGGGCGTGCTGGATCAGCTGCTTGGCGAACTCGACCGAGCCCAAGTGGCGGAGCGCAGGCGGGATCGGCGTCCAGGCGAACATCGACGCGCGTGGGCTCGGGATGTCCCAGCCGGCGCGGGCGAAGCTGTCGACCAGCACGTCGCGGCGGCGCTTGTACAGCGCCCGCGTCGCGGCGATGCACTCCTGCGGGCCATTCAGCGCCGCGACCGCCGCCGCCTGGATCGGGGTGAATGCCCCATAGTCGAGGTAGGACTTGACCCGCGTCAGCGCCGCGATCAGCTCGCGATTTCCCACGGCGAAGCCGATCCGCCACCCGGCCATCGAATAGGTCTTCGACATCGACGTGAACTCGATTGCCACGTCCTTTGCGCCCGGCACCTGCAGGATCGACGGCGTCGGCACGCCGTCGAAGTAGATCTCGGCATAAGCGAGGTCGCTGATGACCCACACGCCGTGCCGCTTGGCGAAGGCCACGACCTGCTCGTAGAAGGCCAGGTCGACCGTCTCGGCCGTCGGGTTCGACGGATAGCCCATGACCAGCACCGTCGGCCGCGGCACGGTATAGGCCATCGCGTGCTCGAGCTTGTCGAACAGGTCGGGGCCCGGCGCGGCGGGGATGCCGCGGATCGTGCAGCCGGCGATGATGAAGCCGAACATATGGATCGGGTAGGACGGGTTCGGGGCCAGCACGACGTCGCCCGGCGCGGTGATCGCCTGGGCGAGGTTGGCCAGCCCCTCCTTCGACCCCAAAGTGACGACGATTTCGCGCTCCGGATCGACGTCGACGCCGAAGCGGCGGGCGTAGTAGGCGGCCTGCGCCTTCCTCAGACCCGGAATGCCGCGCGAGGCCGAATAGCCGTGGGCGTCGGGCTTGGCCGCGACCTCGGCGAGCTTGGCGACGACGTGCGGCGGCGGTGGCTGATCGGGGTTGCCCATGCCGAGGTCGACGATGTCCTCGCCGCGCGCCCTTGCGGCCGCCTTCATCGCGTTCACTTCGGCGAAGACGTACGGCGGCAGGCGCTGGATGCGGTAGAAATCTGAGTCCATCATGCGACTCTGCAGCCGATGCTGCAGTGCATCAATCCCTGTAGGCCGGAAGCTTCCAGCCACGTGCGATCGCAAGGCCGCGCAGCGCGAATCCAGCAAGAGCCCCGATGGCCGCCGCAGTCCACATCGGCGCGCCGAGCAGCGTCAGGCCGACGAACAGGCCCGCCGCGAGCGCTGGAGCGGGTGCGGGTTTCGTCCTTCGTGCGCTAGCCATTGCCCGCGGCTGGTCGCTTCCCGCTTACAGGGATTGATGCACTGCAGCATCGGCTGCAGAGTCGGCCGATGGACACAGACTTCTATCGAATCCAGCGTCTGCCGCCCTACGTCTTCGCCGAGGTGAATGCGATGAAGGCTGCCGCGCGGTCGCGGGGCGAGGACATCGTCGATCTCGGCATGGGCAATCCCGACGGCGCGCCGCCCGCCCATGTCATCGAGAAGCTCGCCGAGGTGGCGCGCGATGCCCGCGCGCACCGTTACTCGGCGTCGAAGGGCATAGCTGGGCTCAGGAAGGCTCAGGCCGGC
>JAFARM010000146.1 GCA_019245455.1 Sphingomonadaceae bacterium
TTGGATTTCTCAAGGACCGCTTTGTTGTCGAACGTCCCGCTGATCTAACGCGCCTGTCGCCGCAGGAGATCAAGCTTGTGGACGAAATCATCCAGTTCACGTGCATCGAGAACACCGCTCGCTCGATAAGCGAAATCAGCCATACGCGAGCTTGGGAATCGGTTCCGCCAGGCGAAGTCATGCCCTACCGTCAGGCACATCTGATGTTCGCCTCGACCGATTACGAGGATGTCGAGGCTTGGGCGGAGGCAGAGGAAGCCAAGGGTGAAGCGGGCACCGGACGATATCTGGATCCTGAAGCCATTCGAGCTTTTCGAGCGCGCCTATTACCGGGACGTGGAGCCGCACCCGCTGCTCAGTGAAGAATTTGCAGCGGCGTGGCAGGCGCTCGAAGTCGATCCCCGCAGTATCGGCCAGCGGCGAGTTCGTCCGGATGACGAACGCGAGCACTGGGTCTTCGAAGGCCCCCGCCTCGCCGGCAGACCTCGATTACAGTTGAGATGGATCATTGATGGACGTGAAGTCCTGCTCGGTGGACTGAACGTAGTCTGGCCTGCCGGACCCAAGTAACTGCCTTGCGGGGGCAACACACCTTCGCTACGCTCCCGGCATAACCGGGGAGCCCGACCGATGATCCGCGCCGCTGCCGCCACCCTCGCCGCCCTGCTGGCGACCACCGCCCATGCCACCACGCTCGCCGAACTGGCCAAGCCGCCGGCGGACGCGCAGCACTTCATTATTGAATCGACCGGCGGCAAGCACGGCGACTCGTACATCTGGACGCTCCCCGACGGCACGCTGATGGGCCGCGACAGCATGAACCTGCGCGGCCAGGTGTTCGAGACCGAGATGGCGATGAAACGCGACGCCAGCGGCGTGCCGGTCAGCATGGTCATCCGCGGCTTCACTCCCCAGGGCGACGCCGGCGAGACCTTTGCCGTCAAGGACGGCACCGCGACCTGGACCAGCCCGGTCGACAAGGGCAGCGCCAAGTTCGACGGCAAGTCCTTCTACTCGTCGCAAGGCGGACCGGCGGCGACCAACACCGCGTTTGTCGAGGCGCTGATCGCCTCTCCCGACAAGACGCTGACGCTGCTGCCCGGCGGAACCGCGCACGCTCGCAAGCTGACCAGCACCACGGTCGGCGAGGGCAAGGCGGCGGAGACGGTCGACCTGTGGGCGATCAGCGGCCTGTCGAACGCGCCCTTCCCGGTATGGCTGACGCCCGACGGCAAGGTCTTCGCCACCACCTTCGGCATCGGCTTCCTGCCCGAGGCCTATGCCGGCGAGCAGGCGAAGCTGGAGAAGGCGCAGCAGGCCGCCCTCGCCGAGGAAGCGCCGAAGATCGCGCACTCGCTCGTCCACGTGCCCGCGACGCCCGTCGCCTTCACCCACGTCCGGACGTTCGACGCCGATGCGCTGCGTTTCCGCGCCGACCAGACGGTCGTCGTCGACCACGGCACGATCGCCGCCGTTGGCCCCGCGGCGTCGGTCAAGGTGCCGGCGAACGCGCAGGTCATCGCCGGCGACGGCATGACGCTGATCCCCGGAATGTGGGACTGCCATATGCACGTCGGCGACGACTATACCGGGCCGCAGGAGCTGTCGCTCGGCGTCACCAGCGTCCGCGACCCCGGCAACGACGACCTGCTGACGATCAACCGCCGCGAGCGCGCGGCCAAGGGCGACCTGCTGTTCCCGCACGTCTATCCGTCGTCGCTGATCGACGGGAAGGGGCCGTACACGGCGCAGGTGGCGAACGTCGCGACGAGCCAGGCGGAGGCGATCGCGCTCGTCGACCGCGCCAAGGCCAACGGCTTCACCGGCGTCAAGTTCTACGGCACGTTCGACCCCGCCTGGCTGCCGGCGGCGATCAAGCAGGCGCACGCGCAGGGCCTTCACGTCCACGGCCACATCCCGCACGGCATCCGCCCGTCGGTCGCCGTCGCCGACGGCTATGACGAGATCACCCACATCAACTGGATCGCCATGGAGGGCGTGCCCGACAGCGTGCTGCCGACCGACAACGGCATCGGCCGCTTCGAGGCGCCCGGCCGCTACATGAAGGACACCGACATCGGCCCCGGCTCGCCGATCGGCAAGCTCGTCGCGACGATGGCGGCGAAGCACATCTATTCCGACCCGACGATGGTTGCGTTCGAGGCAACCTATTATCCCGAGAACGGCGAGCTTTCTCCCGCCTATGCGCCATTCCAGGGCACGCTGCCGCCGACCGTCGAGCGCGGCTTCAGGAGCGGCGGCTTCCAGGTGCCCAAGGACCTGACGCGCGACGATTACCGCAAGAGCTGGGCGAAGATGGTCCAGCTGGTCGGCGTCATGCACAAGGCCGGCGTGCCGATCGTCGCCGGAACGGACGGCAGCGGCATCGAGATCGTCCGCGAGCTCGAGATCTACCACGACGCCGGCTTCACGCCTGCCGAGGCGCTGGCGGCGGCGACGATCGTGCCGGCGCGGCTGGTGGGTCAGGATGCGCACACCGGATCGATCAAGGTCGGCAAGACCGCCGACCTCGCGCTCGTCGCCGGCGACCCGGCGAAGAACCTGGGCGACCTGCGCCACACACGCCTGGTCATGCTCGAAGGCAAGTTGCTGGAGGCTGACGCCCTGCGCGCCGCCGCCGGCTACGCCGGACGACCAGCCTACGGCGGCGACTGAACCGCGCGAAAGTGTCGGCACGGTTTACAGTCGTGACCGGCCGGATTGGTTAAGATGCTGTTATGGTTGGTCGTGGGCAGCTGGCATGACCTTTGCTCTGACGGTGGTGGGGCGTATTCCCTGCTTATGGAGTAGCTATGACCCTCAAGATCGCCCTTCTGGCTGCCATCGTCGCACCAGCCCTGGCTGCTGCGCCCGCTTCGGCCGCACGTCTTACCTCGCTGTACAGCACCGGGGTCGATAGCGCCGGTGTCTCGACTCAGGGCAATGGTGCCGACCTGCACTGGACGCTCGACAACGCTGCGCCCGCGTACACCGGCGGGAGCAACGGCACCTTTCCGATCGGCCCGTGGGTTCCGGACACGGCGTCGTCGCGCTGGATCACGCCGACGCAGAACGCAGGCGACGGCAACGCGTCGACCTTCTTCACCTACACCACGACGTTCAACGTCGCGGCACAGGGCGTCGGCAACGCGCAGTTCTCGGGCAGCTTCGCCGCCGACGACCAGGTCACCGCGATCGTTCTGAACGGCGTCACGATCTCGGCTCCGGGCGGCGGCTACAGCTTCCGCACCGGCTTCAACTCGACCGGCGGTACCTTCGTCGCGGGCACGAATACCCTGTCGTTCGTCACGCTCAACAGCGGCGGCGGCCCGACCGGGCTCAACGTCGACCTCAGCGGCACCGCCGCGGTTCCCGAGGCGGCGACCTGGGTGCTGATGATCGCGGGCTTCGGCCTGGTCGGCATCGCCGCGCGCCGCCGCACGGCCACCGTCGCCGCCTGATTCGGCCGACGACTCGAACAGGGGCGGGCCTGACGGCTCGCCCCTTTTTCGTTGCGCGACGGGTGCCGCTGGTTAGGTAGCCCAGATGGCGACCCTCCTCCTCCTGCCGGGCGACGGCATCGGCCCCGAAGTGACCGCGCAGGCGCGCCGCGTTGCCGAGCGGCTGAGCGCGACCGCCGGGCTCGACGTGACGCTGGCCGAGGCACGCTTCGGCGGCGCGGCGATCGACGCCGACGGCGTGCCGCTGACGCAAGCGACGCTCGCCGCCGCCCGCGCCGCCGACGCCGTGCTGATGGGCGCGGTCGGCGGGCCGCAATGGGCCGGTCAGCCGTACGACAAGCGCCCCGAGGCCGGGCTGCTCGCCCTTCGCGCCGGCATGGGCGTCTTCGCCAACCTGCGGCCGGCGCGGACCTTCGCCGCGCTCGCCGCCGCGTCCACGTTGAAGCCAGAGGTTGTTGCCGGACTCGACATATTGTTCGTCCGCGAGCTGACCGGCGGCGTCTATTTCGGCGAACCCCGCGGCATCAGCGGCGAGGGCGATGCGCGGCGCGGGGTGAACACCCACCTCTACACGGCCGCAGAAATCCGTCGCGTCGCCCGCGTCGCCTTCGACCTCGCCCGCGGCCGGTCGCGGCGCGTCGCCTCCGCCGACAAGGCGAACGTGATGGAGGCCGGGCTATTGTGGCGCGAGGAGGTGCAGGCGCTGCGTGACGCCGAGTACCCCGACGTCGCCCTGACGCACATTCTGGCCGACAATTGCGCGATGCAGCTGGTCCGCGCGCCCACCCAGTTCGACATCATCCTGACCGACAACCTGTTCGGCGACATCTTGTCCGATCAGGCGGCGATGCTGACGGGGTCGCTCGGGATGCTGCCGTCGGCGGCGCTCGGCGCGGGCGGGCCGGGGCTGTACGAGCCGATCCACGGCAGCGCCCCCGACATCGCGGGCCGAGGCGTCGCCAATCCGTGCGCGGCGATCCTGAGCCTGGCCATGGCGCTGCGCTATTCGCTCCGCCGCCCCGACCTGGCGGTGCGGGTGGAGGGAGCAGTCGAGGCGGCGCTCGACGCCGGCGCCCGGACGCGCGATCTCGGCGGCACGCTCACGACCGCCGCGATGGGCGAGGCGGTGCTGGCGGGGCTGTAGCCTCCACGCTTCATGGGCGTCATGCTGGCGCAGGCCAGCATCCACGGCGGAGCGAGCAATTTGGCCCGTCGCCTGGCACGACCGTGGATGCTGGCCTGCGCCAGCATGACACGCCGTTGTATATCGACCGCCGCCTCTAAAGCACCGCCTTCACCGCCGCGATCGTCCGCGCCACGTCGGCCTCGGTCGTCCGCCAGCTCGACACGCTGATCCGCATCGCCCGCCGCCCGCGCCACGTCGTGCCGCCAAACATCGCCTCGCCGCCGGCGTTGATCCGGGCGATGACCGCGTCGGTCGCCCCCCCGAACGACACCAGCGCCTGGTTGAGCCCCGGCCCGGCGAGCAGCTCCGCCCCCGGCAGCGCGCCGATGCCATGCGCCAAGGCCGCCGCATGGTCGCAGCAGCGGTCGATCATCGCCGCGATGCCGTCGCGGCCGAGCTCGCGCAGCGCGGCGTAGACCGCAAAGCCCCGCGCCCGCCGGCTCCACTCGGGCGTCCAGTCGACCGCCTCGCGCGCGTCGGCCGCGACCGGCATATAGCTCGTGCTGACCGTCATCGCCGCCCGGTGCGCCACGGGATCGGCGACAAAGGCGAGGCCGCAGTCGTAAGGCGTGTTCAGCCACTTGTGCGCGTCCGACGCCCAGCTGTCGGCGAGCTCGATCCCCGCAACCGCCTCGCGGTGCCGCGCCGACGCCCGCGCCCACAGCCCGAAGGCGCCGTCGACGTGGACCCACGCGCCCGCCGCCTTCGCCAGCGGCACCAGCGCGGCGAAGTCGTCGCACGCGCCGGTGTTGAGGTCGCCCGCCGCCAGGCTGACGATCACCGGCCCGGGTGCGGCGGCGAGCGCGGCGGCGAGCGTATCCGGCGCGACGCGGCCATCGTCGCCGACCGCCAGCGCCACCAGGCTGCAGTTGCCGAACCCCAGCAAGCGCAGCGCCCGGTCGACCGAGGCGTGGCGCTCGCCGTTGGCCAGCACGGTGATCGGCGGCGCGCCGAACAGCCCGTCGGCGGCGACGTCCCACCCGGCGCGCGCAAGGACGGCGTGGCGCGCGGCGGCGAGGCAGGTCGCGTGCGCCATCTGGCAGCCGGTAACGAGCGCGAACGACGCCGACGCCGGCAGGCCGAGCACGTCCTTCAGCCAGCCGCCGGCGATCTCCTCGACGACCGACGCCGCCGGCGCGCAGGCGGTCAGCCCCGCGTTCTGGTCCCAGGCGCTCGTCAGCCAGTCGGCGGCGAGCGATGCCGGCAGCGTCCCGCCGATCACCCAGGCGAAGTGCCGCCCGCCCGCGCTGCCGTTGATCCCGCCTTCGACCCCGGCGATCAGGTCGTCGATCACCTTGTCCGCCGGCACACCCTCCGCCCCCAGCGGCCCGCCGAGCCGCGCGCGCATTGCGGCGAGCGTCGCCGGCGCGGCGGCGGGCGCGGTGTCGAGCCCGGCGAGGAACGCCTTGGCGGCGGCGGCGGCGCGGTCGAGCGCGGCGGTGGCGTCGGTCATGTCTGGTCTCCCCGCCGCCGCTATCGCACGCCGTCAGGCGCGTGTCTGGCGGTTTCCGGCCATGTCACGCACGCTCGAACGCCCGCGCCAAGCCGTGGTACAGCCGCTCGCGGCAGACCAGCGCGCCGACGCCGTCGGCGATCAGCGCGGCGGCGAACAGCGGGATGAGAAGGCCGCGGCTCGCCGTCGTCTCGCTGATAATGACGACCGCGGTCAGCGGCGCGCGGACGACGCCGACGAAATAGGCGACCATGCCGAGCACGACGATCGCGCCCGACGGACTGTGCGGGAACAGCCCGGTGAGGAGGTTGCCGAGCCCGGCACCGACCGCGAGCGACGGCGCGAACACGCCGCCCGGTGCCCCCGACAGCGTCGCGGCGAGCGCGGCGACGAACTTCGCCGGGCCGAACCACCACGGCTGCCCGTGACCCTCGACGAGCAGCCGCGTCGCCGCATAGCCGGTGCCGAAGGTCAGCCCGCCGCTCGCCAGCCCGAGCGCGGCGGCGACGAGGCCGCAGCCGGCGGCGAACAGGACGGGCCGCGCCTTGATCCGGCCGAGCCAGGCGGCGCGCGCGTCGGCGACGCCGAGCACCAGCCGGCTGAACAGCCCGCCCGACACGCCGCCGAGGATGCCGGCGACGGGCGTCACCACCAGCACCGCCTTCAGCCCCAGCGTCTGCCCCATCTGGCCGAAGTAGACATAGTCGCCGGCGACCCCCAGGCTGACCAGCCCGGCGATCATCACCGCCGCCATGACCAGCACCGCGACGCGCTGTTCATAGGCGGCGGCGAGTTCCTCGATGGCGAAGGCGACGCCGGCGAGCGGCGTGTTGAAGGCGGCGGCGACGCCGGCCGCACCGCCGGCGATGAGCACGCCGGCGGTGAGCGGGACGCGCAGCCGGCGATGCACGGCGACCATGATCGCGGCGCTCAGCTGCACCGTCGGCCCCTCGCGCCCGACCGCGGCGCCGCCGGCGAGCATGGCCAGCGTCAGGGCGACCTTGGCGAGTGCCGTGCGCAGCGACACGAGCGGCCCGGCACCCTCGCCTTCGGGGTCGCGCGCCGCGGCGATGACCTGCGGGATGCCCGACCCGCGCGCCTCGGGCACGCGCCGCGTCACCCAGACGACGGCGGCGAAGAGGAGCGGCGTCAGCACGAGCGGCGCGTCGGGTACCCGCCCGACGACCCGAGCGAACACCGCGTGCGCGAGGTCGCCGCCGCGGGCGAAGGCGATCGCCGCAAGCCCGAGCAGGACCGCGCCGGCCCCCGTCGCGATACGGCGGCGGAGCGGCGGCAGCGCGGCATCGCCCGCGGGGCCGAGGCGGCTCAACTGATCGGAAAGGCGCGACATCGTCCCCCTGTCGCGGACGCACCGCCTGTTGCGCAAGCACGATCCTTGCCGCTCCGTCGCGGCACCGCTATGCCGCAGCGCAACAGGAGATCACCATGGCCTATACCGTCGCCGTCGTCGGCGCGACCGGGAGCGTCGGGCGGGAGATGCTCAACATCCTCGCCGAGCGGCAATTTCCTATCGCCACCGTCCACGCGCTCGCCTCCGCCCGCAGCCAAGGCGACCTGATCGACTTCGGCGAGGAGGGGCACAGCCTCAAGGTCCAGAACCTCGAGCATTTCGACTTCGCCGGCACCGACATCGCCCTGTTCGCCGCGGGGTCCGACATCGCCCGCAAGTATG
Source organism: Sphingomonadaceae bacterium (assembly GCA_019245455.1). Lineage (GTDB taxonomy): Bacteria > Pseudomonadota > Alphaproteobacteria > Sphingomonadales > Sphingomonadaceae > Polymorphobacter_B. The sequence continues at coordinate 7,794 of JAFARM010000146.1, forward strand.
CGCCCGTCGCGGCCAAGGCCGGAGCGGTCGTCATCGACAACTCGTCGCTGTTCCGCATGGAGCCCGACGTGCCGCTGATCGTGCCCGAGGTGAACCCGCAGGCGATCGACGGTTACAGGAAGCGCAACATCATCGCCAACCCCAACTGCTCGACGGCGCAGCTCGTCGTCGCGCTCAAGCCATTGCATGACCGCGCCACCATCACGCGCGTCGTCGTGGCGACCTATCAATCCGTCTCCGGCGCCGGCAAGGAGGCCGAGGACGAATTGTGGGAGCAGACCAAGTCGGTGTTCCAGCTCGACGAGGTCGAGCCGAAGAAGTTCCCCAAGCGCATTGCCTTCAATCTCATTCCCCAGATCGATGTGTTCATGGAGGACGG
>JAFARM010000420.1 GCA_019245455.1 Sphingomonadaceae bacterium
GGCGACCGCGCGGCCGGGCCTGTCGCTGTTCACGCAGGCCGCGTGGAACGGCAATCTCGGCGCGCCGCGCGGCTATGACGCGCTGGTCTGGGCGCTGACCGAGCTGCTGCTCGGGCGCGTGCGGCGACCGGGGGTGCGGCGGCTCTAACTCCCCCTCCCGCTTGCGGGAGGGGCCGGGGGGGGGAAGTCCGCCTCTGCTGAATATCCGGTTCTTAAGCGACTGCCCACCCCCGGCCCCTCCCGCAAGCGGGAGGGGAGAAGAAGGAGATGCCCATGCGACTACCGACCTTCGGCCGCAAGGCGCGGGCTCCGGCGACCGCGCGGCCGGGCCTGTCGCTGTTCACGCAGGCCGCGTGGAACGGCAATCTCGGCGCGCCGCGCGGCTATGACGCGCTGGTTCGCGACGCGTATCTGAAAAACCCGGTCGCCCAGCGCGCGGTCAGGATCGTCGCCGAGGGCGCGGCGGGGGCGCCGGTGCGGTCGAACCCGCCCGGCCATCCGGTGCTCGGCCTGCTCGGCGGGGCCGAGCCGGGGCCGTCGCTGATCGAGAGCGTGGCGGCGAACCTGCTGCTCCACGGCAACGCCTATATCGAGGTCGGGCTCGGCGCGACCGGGCTGCCGGCGGCGCTCTATTCGCTGCGGCCGGAACGGGTGACGGTCGAGGCCGACACGCAGGGGTGGCCGGTCGGCTATCTCTACCGCGCCGGGGCGACGCTGCAGCGGTTTCCGGCCGTGACCGTCGGCGAGCGGCCGGGGCTGCTCCACATCCGCTCGTTCCACCCGCTCGACGATCACTACGGCCTCGGCTGCGTCGCGGCGGCGAGTGCGGCGGTCGAGACGCACAATGCCGCGAGCGCGTGGAACCAGGCGCTGCTCGACAATGCGGCGCGGCCGTCGGGCGCGCTGGTCTACGATCCCGGCGACGGCTCGGCGCTCGGCCCCGAGCAGTTCGAGCGGCTGAAGGGCGAGCTGGCGGCGGGCTTTTCGGGAGCGGGCAACGCCGGGCGGCCGATGCTCTTGGATGGCGGCATGAAGTGGCAGCCGCTGTCGCTGACGCCCGCCGAGATGGACTTCGCCCGCACCCGCGACACCGCCAGCCGCGAGATCGCACTGGCGTTCGGCGTGCCGCCGATGCTGCTCGGCCTGTCGGGCGACAATGCGTTTGCCAATTACCGCGAGGCGAACGTCGCTTTGTGGCGGCTGACGCTGCTACCGCTGACGACGCGCATCTACGGCGCGCTCGCCGCCCACCTCGCCGACTGGTGGCCGGGGCTGGCGCTGACCGTCGACCGCGACGCGATCCCCGCCTTGAGCGCCGACCGCGAGCGGCTGTGGAGCCAGGTCGCCGGCGCCGCCTTCCTGACCGACGCCGAGAAGCGCCACCTGCTCGGGCTGGACAGCATGGTTCCCGACCTTGGAGACCAGCTATGACGATGCTCGCCGCGCTGATCGCCCAGGCGGAGGGGCAGGGGGCCGACCTCGTCACGCTGCGCGCGCTGGTCGAGGAGGCGACGGAGGCGGGGGCGACGCGGGCGCTGACCGCGATCGGCCTTTCGGACGAGCGCGCCGGGGCGGACATCGTCGAGCTCCGCCAGCTGATCCAGGGCTGGCGCGACGCCAAGCGCTCGGCGGTGTCGGCGGTGGTGACGTGGGCGGTCCGCGCCGCCGTCGCGGCGCTGCTCGTCGGCCTGGCGGCGAAGACCGGATTGACCGGCCTCATCCACCGCTGAATCCATACCTCTCCCCTTGAGGGAGAGGGACAGGCGCGCAGCGCCAGGGTGAGGGGTCGTCCCCGCCTCACCCTCACCCTGGCCGCGCAAGGGCGCGGCCGTCCCTCTCCCTCGCGGGGAGAGGGAGGAGGAGATGACCTATGCCCACCCGCCTCGCTGGCTATGCCAGTGTCTTCGACGTGCCCGATGCCGGCGGCGATGTCGTCCGCAAGGGCGCGTTCGCCCGCCTGCCCGGCCACCCCGTGCCGCTCTTGTGGCAGCACGACGCCGCCCATCCGATCGGCACGGTCGACCACCTGAGCGAGGATGCGCGGGGCCTGCGCGTCATCGCCAGCCTCGCCGACACGCGCACGGCACGCGACGCCGCGGCGCTGGTCAAGTCGAAGGCGCTGACCGGCCTGTCGTTCGGCTACCGCGTCCGCGCGGGCAGCAAGGCCTCTGGGGGCCTGCGCCACCTGACCGACCTCGAGCTGATCGAGGTCAGCCTCGTCACCTTCCCGATGCAGCGCCTGGCGCGCGTCGTCGCCGTTTCACCCGAGGAGACCCCTGCATGACCCCGACCCCTTACGAAACCAAGGCCGACCCGCTCGAGGCGAGCTTCACCGCCGCCGCCGCCCCGGTGGCCAGCGCCGAGGACATCGCCAGCCTGCGTACCGACCTCGACAAGCTGAGCCTGCGCCTGACGCGCCCGGCGCTCGCCGGGGGAGCGAAGGCGTCGTCGGGCTTCGCCGATCGCTACCTGCGGAAGGGTCTCGACGCCGGCGACGAGGTCAAGTCGCTCTCCATCGGCACGCCGGCCGCCGGCGGCGTCGCCGTGCCGAGCGAGATCGACAGCGTCATCGACGACACGCTGAAGTCGATTTCGCCGATCCGCGCCATCGCCAGCGTCGTCCAGATCGGCACCGCTCACTATCGCAAGCTGATCGCGGTCGGCGGCGTTCAGTCGGGCTGGGCGAGCGAGACCGGGCAGCGCACCGACACCGCCACGCCGACCTTCGTCGAGATCGTGCCGCCGATGGGCGAGCTCTACGCCAACCCGTCGGCAACCCAGGCGATGCTCGACGACGCGATGTTCGATGTCGAGACGTGGCTGGCGAGCGAGATCGCCACCGAGTTCGCGCGCAACGAGAGCGTCGCCTTCGTCACCGGCACCGGCGTCAACCAGCCGAGCGGTTTCCTGACGACGCCGACCGCGACCGCCGACGACACGACGCGCCCGTTCGGCACGCTGCAGTACCTTGCGACCGGCGTCGACGGCGGCTTCCCGGCGACCAATCCGCAGGACAAGATCATCGACCTCGTCCACAGCCTGCGCCCGCCGTACCGCCAGGGCGCGGTGTTCGTGATGAACTCCTCGACGCTCGCCCGCGTCCGCAAGATGAAGGACAATACGGGTGCCTTCATCTGGCAGCCGGGCCTGTCGGCCGACCAGCCGGCGACGCTGCTCGGCTATCCCGTGTACGATGCCGAGGCGATGCCCGACGTCGCCGTCGGCTCGCTGTCGATCGCCTTCGGCAACTTCAAGGCCGGCTATCTCATCACCGAGCGCAGCACGACGGGCATCCTGCGCGATCCGTTCTCGAACAAGCCCTACGTCTCGTTCTACGCCGTCCGCCGCGTCGGCGGGGCGGTGGTCAATTCCGAAGCGATCAAGCTCCTGAAGTTCGCCGCGGCCTGACGCCGGGGGTCCCCCTGACCCGGCCGCTCACGGCGGCGACGGTGCCGCGCAGGGTCCCGCCTGCGCGGCACCTTCTTTTTCAGCGAAATCCAAGGAGAGGCCGATGGCGATCCTTTCGGCCAGCGTCGAGGCCAATGGCTGGGTGCTGCGGCTGAAGCTGTCGGCGGCGCTGTCGAGCGCGACCGTGGCCGGCTTCACCAACGCCTATGGCACCGACACGGCGGGACAATGGGCGACCAACTTCGCCGCCTACGACCCCGGCCTGACGACGTGGGAGCGGGCGTGGACCGCCGCCTCGCCGCTGACGCTGACGGCGACGTCGGCGGGGTTCACGCAGGCGGGCGGGCAGGCGGCGGCAGCGACGCCGGTGCGGACGATCGCGGCGACCAAGGTGCTGCGCAAACCCGTCGACGCGACGCCGGCGGGCGTGCGCCGGCCGAAGGAACCCGACGAGACCGACAACGGCGACGGCACGATCACCGTCCGCATCGCGCTGGCGCAGCACGTCTATGCCGGCGACACCGGGCTGACGCTCGCCGCGCTCGCCGGCTGGCGGACGGGCGAGGCGGCGGGCGGCATCGCCGTCAGCAACAATTCGACCGTGCCGGCGCCAGCCCCGATCGTCCGCTGGGCCGACGTGCCGTACCAGCTCAAGTCCGGCAGCTTCTGGCTCGAATGCCTCGTCGCCAGCCACCATCCGCAGGGCGTCGCGCCGGTCGCCGCGGTCAAGTTCACCGTCACCGACGGCACCACGGTCAAGGTCTTCTGGACGACGGCGCTGACCACGAGCCCACTCTACGCCACGCCGCCGGGCAGCGGCGGGGGGACCGGCGTGCCGCCGCGCGTGTACGGGGTGACGGTCGATCCGACCGGGTTGACGCAGGGCCTGCTGCGCTGCGACTTCGAGGTCTATCCGTGGATCGGCCCGGCGCAGAAGTCCGACCCCGCCGGCACCAAGTCGATGACCAGCCTCGGCACGGCGGCGCGGGCGACGGGCGCGCTCGTCCCCTTCGTCGTCGCCTACAACCCCGGCAACGCCTGGATCACGCCGCGCTTCGTCGATGTCGACGAGGTGAACGGCACGGCGACGGCGGCCAGCGTCACCCTCGCCACCACGGCCGCCGCTGCGGCCGCGGGCACGCCGGCGAAGGACATCGGCACCGCGCTCGCCGCGATGCTCGCCGCCAACGTCACCGTCGCTGCGGCGAACGGCCAGGCGGCGATCACCAAGTCGGCCGACGGCCTGACCATCACGCTGCGCAAGGCCAACGCCGGCACCGGCTGCACCGGCATCGTCAACGGCTGCGGCACGGCCGGCGTCGGCACCGGCATCCTGACGCTGGCGTGCGGCGTCACCGTCCGCGGCGATCCCGCCGACGCGACGCAGCGCGCGTGCATCTGGCGTTCGCCGGCCGCCGCCAACGGCAACACCCGCATCACCCTGCTGCACGCGACCGCGCTGTCGGTCGAGGCGCAGTCGAACGCGTGCATGAGCGTGGCGAACGTCTGGGTCGATAACGTCGAGGTGCGCGGCGTCGCCGGGCAGACGGCGACCACGGGAACGCCGCTGGGCGCGACCAATGCGCTGCTGTGGGCGACGAACGGCAAGTGGTGGCAGCACGGGACGAAGCTCGGCACCAGCGGCAGCGGCCAGGTGACGATGCTCGCCCGGCAGATGAGCGTCGAGCGCGACCTGAGCGCGCCGGTCGTCGCCGCCTGCGCCCGCCTGCCGAGCGCGGTCGCCGGCACCAGCGGTTTCACCACCAACCTGACGGGCATCACCGACGCCGGCTGGGGGCTCGAACGGATCGCCGTCGGCAACGACCTCCGCTACCTGAACGGCGCGGCGATGGGGATCAACCACGCCCAGCTCGCCGCCGCCAGCGTACCGGCGGCGCTGGCGATGGGCACGACCTATCCCGCGATCGCCCGCACCGCCTGCCTCAACGCCGTCGGCGAGGCGTACGGCACGCCGCTGACGATGTGGAGCGGGGTCGGCGAGAACTTCCTCATCGCCTTCAGCGAGGTCATCGTCGAGGGCAACACGCTGACCGGCGACCGGACCAACAACCCGTATGGCACCGGCGCCGACACGACGATCGCACTGACCGACGCCAACGTGCCGCAGCTGCGCACCTTCCGCTTCGCCAACAACGTGACGATGAAGAACGCGACGAAGCAGGACCGCTTCAACGACGGCAGCATCCTTGCCGGCCAGCCGGGCGGCATCGCCGGCGCGGCGGGCGTGACCAAGCGGACGTGGGGCCGGCAGGGGGCGACGCTCGGCACGGCGCTGACGCGCAACTGGGCGGTCGCGATCGGCGACGAGCTGGTCATCGCCGGGTCGCCGGCCAACATCTACCACTGCTCGCAGGCCGGGACGACGGCAGCGAGCGGCGGGCCGACGGGGACCGGAACCGGCATCAGCGACGGCACGGCGAAGTGGGACTGGGTCGGCACCGAGACGCGTCAGCACGGCTTCCGCCCGGCAGGCGTCGGGATGTGGCCGTCGCACTACGGCGTCGGCTATGAAGGCAATATCGACTTC
>JAFARM010000058.1 GCA_019245455.1 Sphingomonadaceae bacterium
GGGCCGATGCCCATCTCGTCGGGGTCGAGCCCGGCCGTCGCCATGCCGCGATAGATGCCCAGCGGCGTCAGCCCGCGCCGCGCCGCCTCGCCTGCCTCCATCAGCACGCTGGCGCTGGCACCGTCGGACAGCTGGCTGGCGTTGCCCGCGGTGATGCAGCCGCCGTCGCGCACCGGCTTCAGCCCGGCGAGCCCCTCGAGCGTCGTCTCCGGACGGTTGCCCTCGTCCTTGGCGAGCGTGACGTCGTGGAAGGTGACCTCGCCCGTTTCCTTGTTGGCCATGCCCATCTTCGACGGCAGCGCCACGATCTCGTCGTCGAACTTGCCCGCAGCTTGCGCCGCCGCCGTGCGCATCTGGCTGCGGTAGCTATACTCGTCCTGCCGCTCGCGGCTGATGCCGTAGCGCTTGGCGACGACTTCGGCGGTGTCGATCATCGGCATATAGACGTTCTGGTGCATGGCGATCAGGCCGGGATCGGGGTCGATCCGCATCTTGTTGGTCTGGACCATGGAGATCGAATCCTGGCCGCCGCCGACCGTCACCTGCATCCCGTCGACGACGATCTGCTTGGCCGCGGTCGCGACCGCCATCAGTCCGCTGGCGCACTGGCGGTCGAGCGACATCCCGCTGACGGTCGTCGGCAGGCCGGCGCGAAGCAGGCTCAGCCGGGCGATGTTGGGCGCCTGCCCGCCCTGCTGCAGCGACGCGCCCCAGACGACATCGTCGACTTCGGCGGGATCGACGCCGGCGCGCTCGACCGCGTGCTTGATCGCGTGCCCGCCGAGCATCGGCGGCGGCGAGGCGTTGAACGCGCCGCGGAAGGCGCGCCCGATCGGGGTGCGAGCGGTCGAGACGATGACGGCTTCACGCATGGTCCAAGCTCCTCAGGCGGGAAAACGGGGGGTGCCGGGCTCGTTCGCCAGGTCGAAGGCACCGCAGATCAGCGCGACGCCGTGGTAGAAAGCGATCAGCTGGACGATTTCCAGCCGCTGCGCCGCGTCGTAGTGGCGGGCGAGGTCGGCGTGTTCGGCGTCGGTCAGCTTCTTGCGGTCGAGCAGGGCGTCGACAGTGGCGATCAGTGCCGCCTCGGCGTCGGTCCAGTTGCCGTCGAAGGCGGTGCCGTGGACGGTCGACGCGATCTGCGCCGGCGTCAGCCCGGCCTTGGGACCGAACGCCTGGACATGGATGCCCCATTCGTATTCGCAGCCGGTGCGCGCCGTCGTCCGGTCGATGACGATTTCGCGGTCGCGCAAGGAGAGCGGGCCGCGGTCGAGCAGCGAACCGGCCGAGAACTTCTCCCACGCCCGCGGGCTGGTGGCGATGGTGGTGAACAGGACGAGCGGATCGGCCCCCGGCGGCATCGTCCGCGCCATCGCCGCGGCGAACGCCTCGGGGTACGGCTTTTCGAGAGGCGGGATCCGGCTCACAGATACACCAGCGTCAGCCATTCGGCGACAAGGGCGGGCTTGGCCTCGCCGTCGATCTCGACCGCGACGCTGACGGTCGATTGGTACGACCCGTCGGGACGCTGGTCGACGGCAAGGAGGGCGAAGCGTCCGCGGATGCGGCTGCCCGACCTCACCGGCGACATGAAGCGCAGCTTGTTCATGCCGTAGTTGACGCCCATCCGCGCGCCTACGACGCTGGGAAGCGCGTCGTACGCCATCGCCGACAACAGGCTGAGCGTCAGATAGCCGTGGGCGATGGTCGTGCCGAACGGCGTCTTCGCCGCGGCGGCGGGATCGACGTGGATGAACTGGTGATCGCCGGTGACATCGGCGAAGGCGTCGATCCGCGCCTGATCGACGGTGATCCAGTCGGACAGGCCGAGCTCGGTCCCGACCCTGGCCCGATAGTCGGCCAACGGCAGTGCGGCGCGCGCCATGGTTCCTCCCCGATGCTTGCCTGCTCCTAGGCGCGGGGTGACGCGGGCGTCAACGGCGGAGGTCGCCGTCGGGATCGATCAGGCGTACCGCGGCACCGTCGCCGCCATCCGCCGACCACCGCCACAGGACGAGGTTGACCCCCGCGCACGCGGCCGAGGGCACGAGGATGCCGTCGGCTTCGCCGGCGATCAGCCGGTCGGCGATGATCCAGCCAGGGGCATCGCGGTGTTCGATCTCGACGATGGTCTTCCTTGGCGCGAACAGAACCGCGTCGGGTATGCCGAACGACGCGCGACGGCCAGCATCCGTGAGATCGACGATCCGCTCGCTGCGGATGTCGTACGCCGCGAGCGTCCCGGGCCGCAGCAGGGCTTGGTGGAACTCAGCGATGGCCGTGCCATGGTCGACCGAAAGATAAAGTGCGGGCACGCCGCGCCGGTTCCAACGCGCCCCGTTCAGCGCCGCGCCCGCGCCCGACATCGGCTCCCGCTGCCAGCGCACCGCAAGCATCCGCCAGAAGCGACCATCAGTCCCGGTATGCCCCTCAGCCATACCGATCGTATGACCGACGCATCGCGGGAACTGTAGCCCGGACGATAATCACCGCCCCGAACCGCCGTCAGGCGTAGACGCCGTTATCAAGGTCATCCAGGTGGGACATCACCGCCTCGGCATGGCCGTCCTCGACCAGTTCTTCGGCGGTCTTGCCGGCGAAGCCGATGATCGGCTGGTGGCGGAACCAGATGATCGCCCGGCCCTCGTCGCCCGTCATCGCGGCGGCGCGGGCGATGATGCGCGTCACCTCGCCGAGCCGCGCCTGCACCGCGGGCGACGCCGGCCGGCCGGCGAGCGTGTTGCGGTTGAGGCGGGTGATGCGCGCCAGACCCGTCAACGGCACCCGCAGCCGTTCGGCCAGGCGGCGCGGCGCGATGATGTCGCCGTCGCGGATGTCGTCGAAGAAGGTTGCGAGCATGAAACAGGCACTCCGTGCTGCCGATGTGCTCGCTTGGCGCGTGATGTGCAAGAGCCGCCGATGGCATCGCCCGCCTGTTTCGCCGCGTGACCGGCCCCGCCGTGGGCGCTAGAACCCGCCGATGACCACCCTCGCCGCCGCCCGCGCCGCCCTGAAGCCGCTCCACCGCGCGCCCGAGCCCGACGTGCTCGCCCGCCTGCTGCCCGCCGCGACGCTCGACCCGGCGACGCGGGCGCGGGTCGAGGACCGCGCGCTCGGCCTGCTCGCCGACCTGCGCGCGGCGCAGGGGTCGGGGTGGGTCAACCGCTTCCTCCAGCAGTACCGGCTGAACACCGCCGAGGGCGTTGCTCTGCTGAGCCTCGCCGAGGCGTTCCTGCGCGTGCCCGACGCCGCGACGGCCGACCTCCTGATCCGCGACAAGATCGGCACCGCCGACTGGAGCGCGCACGCAGGCAAGAGCGACTCGGCGCTGGTCAACTCGGCGACGTGGGGGCTGGTGCTGACCCGCGCCGTCGTCGGCCAGTCGGATCGCGCCTCGGTGCTGCGCCGCCTGATCGCGCGGTCGGGCGAGCCATTCGTCCGCACCGCCGTCGGCGCGGCGATGCGGATGATGGGGCAGGTGTTCGTCATGGGCCGGACGATCGACGAGGCGATCGAGCGCGCCGGCGACCGCGACAACGCCGGCTTCACCGCCAGCTTCGATATGCTCGGCGAGGCCGCGCGCACCCGCGAGGACGCACGGCGCTACTACGACAGCTATGTCGCTGCCATCCGGCGCATCGGCGGGGCCAACGCGGCGCGCGGCCATTCGATCTCGGTCAAGCTGTCGGCGCTCCATCCGCGCTACGAGACGGCGCACGCCGGAACCTGCGTGCCCGAGCTGATCGACTACCTCGGCAGCCTCGCCAGCGCTGCGGCCGCCGCCGGAATCGGCCTGACGGTCGATGCCGAGGAGAGCGAGCGGCTGGAGACGAGCCTCGACATCATCGCCGCCGTCGCCCGCCACCCGCAGCTCGCCGGCTGGGACGGGCTCGGCATGGCGGTGCAGGCGTACAGCAAGCGCGCCGCCGCCGTGCTCGACTGGGCGCAGGCGCTGGGCAACGCGACAGGACGGCGGCTCGGCGTGCGGCTGGTCAAGGGGGCGTACTGGGACAGCGAGATCAAGCGGACGCAGGTCGAGGGCCTGGCCGACTATCCGCTGTTCACGCGCAAGGCGGCGACCGACGTGTCGTACCTCGCCTGCGCGGCGAAGATGCTCAGCAGTCCGAACCTGTTCCCCGCCTTCGCGACGCACAACGCACTGACCGTGGCCACCATCCTCGAGTGGGCGGGGCCAGACCGTGGCCGGTTCGAGTTCCAGCGGCTGCACGGCATGGGCGAGGGGCTGTACGAGCGGCTGGTGCGCGAGGAGGGCTATGCCTGCCGCTCCTACGCCCCGGTCGGCGGGCATCGCGACCTGCTCGCGTACCTCGTGCGCCGGCTGCTCGAGAACGGGGCGAACTCGAGCTTCGTCCACCAGCTTGCCGATACGAATGTCGACGACGCGGCGCTGCTCGCCGATCCGGCGGCGAAGATCGCCGCGGTCGGGGCCGCGCGCCACCCGTCGATCCCGCTGCCGCGCGACCTGTTCCCCGGACGGGTCAACTCGGCGGGGCTGGACCTGGCGGATGCCGAGGTGCTGGCGGGGGTGGCGGCGGAGGTTGCCGTCCCGCGCTCCCAACCTGTCATCCCCGCGAATGCGGGGACCCATCTCCCGCGGCCTCAGGAGATGGGTCCCCGCGTTCGCGGGGATGACGGCGAGGCGGTGGCAAGTGCCGTCGCTGCCGCCGACGCCGCCTTCCCGGCCTGGGACGCGACCCCGGTCGAGGCCCGCGCCGCCGCGCTCGAGCGCCTCGCCGACCTCCTGGAACGCGACCGCGCCCGGCTGATGGCGCTGTGCGTCGACGAGGCGCGCAAGACCATCCCCGACGCGCTCGGCGAGGTACGCGAGGCGGTCGACTTCTGCCGCTACTACGCGGCGCAAGCGCGCGCGCACTTCGTTCCGCAAGTGCTGCCCGGCCCCACCGGCGAGCGGAACGAGCTGCGGCTGGCGGCGCGCGGCGTGTTCGCGTGCATCGCCCCGTGGAACTTCCCGCTGGCGATCTTCCTCGGCCAGGTGACGGCCGCGCTCGCCACCGGCAACAGCGTCGTCGCCAAGCCCGCGCCGCAGACGCCGCGCATCGCCGAAGCCGCCGTCGCCCTCGCGCACGAGGCCGGCGTCCCGGCGGACGTGCTGCGGCTTGTCACCGGTGGTGGCGACGTGGGCGAGGCGCTCGTCGGCGATCCGCGGGTCATGGGCGTCGCCTTTACCGGGTCGACGGGGACCGCGCGCGCCATCGCCCGCACCCTGCTCGCCGACGAGTCGCGCCCGCTGGTGCCGCTGATCGCCGAGACGGGCGGATTGAACGCGATGATCGTCGACTCGACGGCTTTGCCCGAGCAGGTCGTCGTCGATGTGGTGACGAGCGCCTTCCGCTCGGCCGGGCAGCGC
>JAFARM010000395.1 GCA_019245455.1 Sphingomonadaceae bacterium
GCGGCCCGACGCTTGACGCTGGCCGAAACCCTGCTGCCGCTACCGGTGCTGGGGCCGCTCGCGGTTGCCTTTGCCCTGCTCGCCGGCGCTCACTGGCTGCCGCCGCGCGTCGCCGACGCCGTCAGCACGGTGTCGGCGCTGGCGGTCGCCGGACTGTGCCTGTGGCTGGCGCACGCCGCGATCGGCGGCACGGTCGTCCACTGGTTCGGCGGCTGGACCCCGGCCAGTTCGCACCGGCCGGGCGTCGTCCTCGGCATCGGCTTCGCCGCCGACCCCGCCAGCGCCGTCATCGCCGGTTTCGCAGCGCTGATCTTCGCCGCCAGCTTCGTCTTCGCCTGGGGCTATTTCGACAAGGTCCACTCGCACTTCCACGTGCTGATGCTGCTGTTCCTCGCCGGCATGACCGGCTTCTGCCTGACCCGCGACTTGTTCGACCTGTTCGTCTGGTTCGAGCTGATGAGCGTCGCCGCCTATGCGCTGACCGCCTACCCGATCGGGCCGAGCTCGCTTGAGGGCGCGTTCAACTTCATCGTCGTCAACGCGCTGGCGAGCTTCGCGATGCTGGCCGGCGTCGGGCTGGTCTATGCGCGCGCCGGCAGCTTCGACTTCGCCGCCGTCGCTGCGGTTGCGGGGGCGCTCCGCCACGACACGGTGCTGACCGCCGGCTTCGTCCTGATCGCCGCGGCGCTGCTGACCAAGGGCGCGATCCTGCCGTTCCACTTCTGGCTGTCCGACGCGCACGCTGTCGCACCGAGCCCGGTGTCGGTCGTGTTCTCGGGCATCATGGTCGGGCTTGGCCCGTTCGGACTGGCCAAGCTGGTCAATCAGGTCGGTGCCGGCGACGCCGACTTCATGGTGCTGGTCCACGGCGCTCTGACGATGCTGGGGGCGGCGACGGCGCTGATCGGCGGGGCGATGGCGTGGGTGCAGCGGCACCTGAAGCGCCTGCTCGCCTTCTCGACCATCGCCCATATGGGGATCGTTCTGACCGCGCTCGCCGCGACCGAGGGCGCGCGGACGGCAGGGGTGCTGCTGTATCTCGTCGGCCACGGGCTGGTGAAGGGCAGCCTGTTCATGGTCGCGGGTATCCTGCTCGCCAAGTGCGCGTCGGCCGACGAGATCGCGCTCTACGGCCAGGGGCGGAAGGTGTGGCCGGCGGGGATCGCGATGGGCCTCGCCGGGCTGCTGCTCGGCGGGGCACCGGTCGGACTGCTCCATGCGGCGACCGAGATGGCGACGAGTGGCGGCGGGTGGCGGACGGCGGTCGCGGTCGTCAGCACCGCGCTTACCGGCGCGGCGGTGCTGCGCGCGGCGCTGCGCATCTTCGCGCGAACGAGTGGCGTACCGGGAGCAGAGGCCTTCGCCCCCACCGAGCGCGAGCAGGAGGCGTCGTCGCGCTCGACGGCGCTGATGCTGACGCCGGTCGCCGCGTTGCTGGCGCTGGCGCTGGTGCCTGGCGAGGTTGTCCGGCCGTGGCTGGCGGCGGCGACGGCGGGGTTCATGCGCGCGCCGGTAGTGCTGCCGACCGAGCGGCTCGACGCCGCGGCGTTCGCCCCGCTGGCGCTGACGCTGACGATCGTCGGCGCATCGCTGGTGCGGCAACGGCCGGTGCGCGCGGTAAGCCGGGCCGCGGTGCGGATCGCGACCGCGCCGGCGCGGGCGCTGCAGGCGCTGCACAGCGGGATTTCGACGGACTACGTCGCGTGGTGGCTGCTGGGGGTGGCGGCGTTGGCGGAGGCGGTGGCGCAGATGTGACGGAGGTGCGCGCTGGCAGTCGAAGCGGTTGCCGCGATGTCAGCGTGCCGGGCGACGGTTGGTCAGGGCCGTCGCGGCGAAGCCGCGCCGTCGGACGGTTTCGGCGGAGTTAAGCTCCGCCGCCCCGCCGGCCGGCTTGGCGCGAGTCCGGACGCTGCTGTGCGCGCCTGACGGCGTGCGCGCTGCGTCCGGCCGCGCCTACGCCGCCTTCAGCACGCTCTCGATCTTCGCCTGCGCCGCCGGCTCGTCGATGTTCTCCATCGCCGCGAGTTCGCGCGCGAGGCGGCCGATCGCGGCCTCGTAGATCTGCCGCTCGGAATAGCTCTGCTCGGGCTGGTCCTCGGCGCGGTGGAGGTCGCGGACCACCTCGGCGATCGACACGAGGTCGCCCGAGTTGATCTTGGCCTCGTACTCCTGCGCGCGGCGGCTCCACATCGTCCGCTTGATCCGCGGCCGGCCCTTGAGCGTGGTCAGCGCCTCGAGCAGGGTCGCCTGGCTCGACAGCTTGCGCATCCCGACGCCTTCGGCCTTGTTGGTCGGAACGCGCAGGGTCATCCGCTCCTTCTCGAACCGCAGGACGTAGAGTTCGAGGCGGGTGCCGGCAATTTCCGAGCTCTGCACCTCGACGACGCGGCCGACCCCGTGCTTGGGGTAGACGACGTGATCGCCGACGACGAAATTGAGCGGCTTGGCGGCCATGATGGTCCTTTCCTGGTCCCGACACCGACGCCCTCAGCCGCGACGAGCGCGGGCGTGACGAGCGGCGAAGCGGGAGCTACGTGCCTCGTTCATGGGCCCGGCGCGTCTGCGCCGTGGCCCGGCTGCCTTGCGTCGCGACAGCGGCGACGCTCACGAAGCTGTAACAGAAAATCGCGCCGAATGCCACGCAAATCCTACCCGGCGCGCGGGGGGTCGCGGCGCGGTCGGCGATTGGCTGGCCCGACCCCGTCCCCCTGAAGGGACGGGGAGGCGCTACTGCCCGTCCTTGCCCGGCTTGTCGCTGAAGTACTTGTCGAACTTACCCGCCTCGCCCTTGTGCGCGTCGGCGTCGGGCGGCGTTTCGCCCTTGACGGTGATGTTCGGCCACGTCGCCGAGTAGGTGGCGTTGAGCTCGAGCCACTTGTCGAGGCCACCCTCGGTATCGGGCAGGATCGCCTCGGCCGGACACTCGGGCTCACACACGCCGCAGTCGATGCATTCGTTGGGGTTGATGACGACCATGTTGTCGCCCTCGTAGAAGCAGTCGACCGGGCACACCTCGACACAGTCCATGTACTTGCACTTGATGCAAGCCTCGGTCACCACGTACGTCATCGCTGCTCAGCCCCGCGGAAAGCGTCGTTCCGCGCCGTGCTAGACGGGGACGAGCGCGTCCGTCAATGCCGGTCCGGTGTCGCGGCCACGCGTAAGGTCGGCATAGAGCTGGCACGCCTCGACAAACGGTCCGCGGCGGTCGGCCAGTCCGAGCACCCTGACGACGACGACATCGTCATGACGGGGGAAGCTGACCACCGACCCGGCGCGAACGAGCGCCGAAGGCCGGTCGACGACCCGGCCGTCGAGGCGGAGGTGGCGGCTTTCGCACAGCCGCTGCGCATCGCTGCGCGTTTTCGTCAATCGTGCGAACCACAACCATTTGTCGAGGCGCAGACCCTGACCGTGGACCAAATTCTACCTTCCTTTCATGTGCTTGAGAACGGCGAAGGGGGAATCG
>JAFARM010000063.1 GCA_019245455.1 Sphingomonadaceae bacterium
GGTGACGCCGGCGCAGCGGCCGGTCCTGATCGCCGGCGCGACGGGCACCCTAGGTCAGGCGCTCGCCGGCGGCTGCCGCTTGCGCGGGCTGGCGCACGTCCTCACCGACCGCGCGACGCTGGCGCTCGACGATCCGCGTTCGATCGCGCGCGCGCTCGACCGCCACAAGCCATGGGCGGTGATCAACGCCGCCGGCTGGGTCCGCGTCGACGACGCCGAGGGCGAGGAGGCGGCGTGCCACGCGGCCAACGCCACCGGCGCGGCAGCGCTCGCCGCGGCGTGCGCCGAGCGCGGCATCCATCACACCCTGTTCTCGTCCGACCTGGTGTTCGACGGCACCGCCGGGCGGCCGTATGTGGAGACCGACGCGCCCGCGCCGCTCAACGCCTATGGCCGCAGCAAGGCGGCCGCTGAGGCGATGGTGCTGGGGCAGGGGCGGTCGCTAATCATCCGCACCGCGGCGTTCTTCTCGCCCTATGACGAGCACAACTTCGCCGTCCACCTCGAGCGCGCGCTGCGCGCCGGCCGGCCGTTCGCCGCCGCCGACAGCTTCGTCGTCACGCCGACCTTCGTGCCGCACCTGGTGGCGGCGACGCTCGATCTCGTCGTCGACGACGCGACCGGGCTCTGGCACCTGACGAACGGCGAGGCGCTGAGCTGGTTTGACTTCGGCCGCCGTGTCGCCGAGGCGCTCGGGCTGCCCTTCGACCTCGTGCGCCCGGCGTCGCCGCGTGACCTCGGCTGGCGGGCGGCGCGGCCGCGCGATGTGGCGCTGGGGTCGATCCAAGGAAGGATGCTGCCGCCGTTCGCCGAGGCGCTCGCCCATTTCGCAGAACGTCGCGCAGCGTTCGCGGCGGCGGCGCAGGCGGCTTAGGCGCGTCGTCGCCGACTCCGTCGTCGCCGGGCCGAGCAGCCCGGCGGTGCTCGCGGCCCGGCGGTCGCCAGCCTCGCCGTCAGGCGGTCGCGCGTACCAGCATGAAGGCGGGGGTTTCACCGCCGAAGCCGACGACGTCGGGGCCGTCGTCGCGCTCGTCGCGGCGGCGGTCGTCACGGCGGTCACGTGATCGATGGTCGTCGCCACGGCGCGGCCCGTCGTCACGGGAGCGCGGGCGGTCGCTCGGGCGAGCGTCGCGGGCGCGGTCATCGCGCGGTCGCGGCTCGCTCGGGCGCGGCGTGTCGGCGCGGCGGGGCTCGGCGGGGCGAGGCTCGGCAGCCCGCGGCTCCGCGACAGCCGGGCCTGCGGTCGCGTCGGTGCGCCCCTCCGCCTTGTCCTTGCGCCCGCGTCCGCCACGCCGCCGCCGCTTGCGTGGCTCGTCGCCGCTCCGGCTCGCCGTCGAGGGGTCGGGCGCGGCCTCGTCCGGTGCTGCTTCGGCCGGCAGGGCGTCGGTCGGGACGGCGATCGTCTCCGCTGCCTCGCTGACCTCGTGCGCGTCGGCGGCGTTCGCCCCGTGGCGCGGCACGGCGTGGCCGATCAGCTTCTCGACCTCGCGCAGGTTCTCGGCGTCTTCGGGCGTCAGCAGCGTATAGGCGATGCCCGTCGCGCCGGCGCGGCCGGTGCGGCCGATGCGGTGGACATAGTCCTCGGCGTGATGCGGTACGTCGTAGTTGATGACGTGGCTGACGCCGGGCACGTCCAAACCACGCGCAGCGACGTCGGAGGCGACGAGGATGTCGATCGCACCCGACTTGAAGCGGTCGAGTTCGCGGATGCGGTCGGCCTGCTCCATGTCGCCGTGGATCTGCCCGGCCGGCAGTCCGGCCTTCTTGAGCACGTCGGCGAGTTCACGGACATCGCGCTTGCGGTTGCAGAAGACGATCGCGTTCCTGACCTCGGGGTCGGCGAGCAGCTTCCTCAGCGTCGCGCGCTTGCCGCGGCTCGTCGTCTCGACCGCGAACTGGGCGATCGAGGCGTTGGTCGACGCCGGCCGCGCCACCTCGATCTGCTTGGGGTCGGTCATGAAGCGGTCGGCGAGCTTCTTGATCGGCCCCGGCATCGTCGCCGAGAACAGCAGCGTCTGACGCTCGCGCGGCAGCTTGGTGCAGATCTCCTCGATGTCGGGGATGAAGCCCATGTCGAGCATCCGGTCGGCCTCGTCGATGACGAGCAGGCCGCACGCCGTCAGCAGGATCTTGCCGCGGCCGAACAGGTCCATCAGCCGGCCGGGCGTGGCGATGAGGACGTCGACGCCCTTCTCCAGCGCCGCGACCTGGTCGCCCATCTGCACGCCGCCGATGAGCAGCGCCATCGAGAGCTTGTGGTACTTGCCGTATCTGACGAAATTCTCGCTGACCTGCTGCGCCAGCTCGCGCGTCGGCTCGAGGATCAGCGAGCGCGGCATCCGCGCCCGGCTGCGGCCCTGGCTCAGGATGTCGATCATCGGCAGCACGAAGCTTGCCGTCTTGCCGGTGCCGGTCTGGGCGACGCCGATGATGTCGCGGCCCATGAGCACGCTCGGGATCGCGCTCGCCTGGATCGGCGAGGGGGTAGTGTAGCCGCTGTCGTCGACCGCGCGGAGCAGTTCCTCCGACAGGCCGAGTGCTTCGAAGCTCATGCGGATCCCTGAGACGGGCGGCGGCCACGACGATCGTGCCGGCGGCGGTCCTCACGCCGCGCTTGCGCAAACTTTGGGGTGGAAGTCAATCGGGGGTGCGGCTGCGCTTCTGTAGAACTTCGGGCGGCGGCGCGACAATGTCAGCTGGCGCGAACATCGGTCCGGGCGGATCGACCTCGTCGAAGATATCGGCCCACGGAAGCGCAACCCCGACCACTGGCAGGAGGAGGCGTTCGCCCGGTTCCAGGTCTTGCAAGGTCCAGCGCCCGACATCGCGGGTCATGACGCGGATCGAGTGGCGGTCCGGATCGACGACGACATAGGTTTGCAGGGTCGGCAACCGGATGTAGGCGTGCATCTTGCCGCCCAAGTCATAAGCCGCGGTCGACGGGGAGGCGACCTCGATGATGACGACGGCGGCGTCCACCACCTCGCGCTCGGCTCCGGCTCTGCGGTCGCAGGCGATGGTCGGCGTCACCATCCGCCATGGTCAGACCGTCACCAACCTGCAGGCGGCGCTAAAGGAACAGCTGCGCGGCTCGCCGTGCCGGGCCTACGGCCCCGAGGTCCGCCTGAGGTTATCGGCGAGCAGCGACTCTTTCT
>JAFARM010000185.1 GCA_019245455.1 Sphingomonadaceae bacterium
TGCTCGGGCGTGCCGCCCCGGACGAGCGCCGTCGCCGCCAGGATCGCCGTCGACAGCAAAGGCGAGCACGACAGGTTGCGCCCGATCGCCTCCTGCAGCAGCCCGGCGGCGACATGGCCGAAGCCCGCGCCGCCGTGCGCCTCGGGCACCAGCACGCCGGCAAAGCCCATCTCCGCCATCTTGGCCCATAATCCGCGGTCGAAGCCGATGGCATCGTCGCTGTCGCGCAGCCGGCGCAGCTCGGAAACCGGCGCCTCGGCGGCGAAGAAGGCGTCCGCGCAATCGCGCACCATCGCCTGGTCGTCGGTCAGCACGAGTGCCAAGTCGTCTCTCCCCTCGCGGCCGTGCCGGCCGTCGCTATTCTCGCGGCAAGCGGCGCTGCGACGGCCGCGTACTCATCTCGATGATCGTCTCGATCCGCACCAGGCGGCTTTCGTGATCGGCCTCCTTGGCGATCAGACGATCGACGCCGCCCTGCAGCCGCTTGAGATCGTCGCGCATGACGATCAGGTCCTTGATGCCGCCGAAGAGCCGCTCGGTGAAGGTCATCCCCGGCCGTCGCCCGCTGCCCAGAAGACGTTGCGCAGCGCCGCGAGCTGATCGTCGTCGAGGTCGATGACCGGCGGCCGCTTCCGAATCGCCTCCATCTCGGCGAAGTGCGCGTCAAGCCGCTCGTTCGTTGCCTTGAGCGTCGTGCGGATGTCGGCGACCGCGGCCTCGAACTCGTCGGCAAGCGCCTCGAGCATCCGCTCCTCCTCGGGCGTGACGCGCGCGTCGTACGACGCCGCCGCCCGGCGGACGAGCTCGCTCGTCGTCAGGTCGAGCGCCCGGGCGCGAGCCTCGATCGCCCGCTTGTCGGCCGGCGTCATCATCACGACGAGGCGCGACGTCATCGCCGGTGCGGGCGGGGCCATGTCCATAGCTTGAACATAAGAGTCGGCCGTCGCCGGCGCAACCACGCTCACGCTCCCGGCAGCTGCAGCACGCGCTTGGCGATGATGTTGAGCTGGACCTCGCTCGTCCCGCCCTCGATCGAGTTGGCGCGGCTGCGAAGCCAGTGGCGGGCGGTGTCGACCTCGCCGGCGCCGTCCCAGGCGAGGCTGTCGCTGCCGCCGACGCTCATCAGCAGCTCCTGCCGGCTCTTGTTGAGCTCGGTGCCGTAGTATTTGAGCATCGACGCGAGGTGGCCGACGCCCTGGCCCGCCTTGGCCTCGTCCTTGACCCGCTCCATCGTCAGGCCGAAGGCGAGCGCGTCGATCTCGTGGCGGACGATGTCGGTGCGAAGCGGCGCGACGCCCGCCTCGCCGAGCGCCTTGACCGCGATCTGCGACAGCGACCGGCGGCCGTCGTCGAGGTCGCCGATCATCGCCCGCTCGTGTGTCAGCAGGTACTTGGCGATGTCCCACCCCTTGCCCGGCGCGCCGACGAGGTTCGCCGCCGGCACGCGGACGTCGTCGAAGAAGGTCTGGCAGAAGGGCGAATAGCCGCTGATCAGCTTGATCGGCGAGGTCGACACGCCGGGCGAGGCCATGTCGAACAGCAGGAACGAGATGCCGAGGTGCTTGGGCGCTTGCGGATCGGTGCGGACGAGGCAGAAGATCCAGTCGGCCTTGTCGGCATAGCTGGTCCACACCTTCTGCCCGTTGACGACATATTCGTCGCCGTCGAGCACCGCGCTCGTCCGCAGGCTGGCGAGGTCCGACCCCGCGCCCGGCTCGGAATAGCCTTGGCACCAGCGGATCTCGCCGCGCGCGATCTTGGGCAGATGTTCGAGCTTCTGTTCCTCGTTGCCGTACTTGAGGAGCGCCGGCCCCAGCATCCAGATGCCGAACGACGACAGCGGCGGGCGCGCCCTGATCCGCCGCATCTCAACCGCGAGGACCTTCGCCTCCTCCTTCGACAGGCCGCCGCCGCCATATTCCTTCGGCCACTCGGGCACCGTCCAGCCGCGCGACGCCATCGCGTCGAGCCACGCGCGCTGCGGCGCGGTCATGGTCGCTCCCCGCCCGCCCCAGACGACGTCGTCCTCGCTCTTGATGGGGGCGCGCATCTCGGGCGGGCAGTTCGCCGCCAGCCATGCGCGGGTCTGCTCGCGGAAGGTGTCGAGATCGGTCACGCGTCCTCGCCCAGATTGTCTTATCCTTGGCCGCGACTATGGTGCCCGCCGCGCCCGGCGCACAAGCTCCTTTTCGAGAGAGGCCATGCTCGGACACGCCCTGATCGCGCTCGACTTCCGCAGCCTCGGCTTCCACCCCGCGCTGTTCACGCTGCCCGCGTTCCACGTCGCCGGCTTGACGATCGGCCCGCTGTCGCTCCGCTGGTACAGCCTCGCCTATATCGGCGGCATCCTGGGCGGCTGGTGGCTGTTGACGCGGATGCTGCGCTCGTGGGCCCCGCCGATGACGCTCGCCCAGGCGGAGGCGTTCATCACGTGGGCGACCCTCGGCATCATCCTCGGCGGCCGCATCGGCTATATCCTGTTCTACGATTTTCGCCGGTTCGCCGCGCATCCGGTCGACGTCGTCAAATTATGGGAAGGCGGGATGTCGTTCCACGGCGGGGTGATCGGCTCGCTCGTCGCCATCTTCTTCTTTGCCCGCCGGCACGGGCTCAACTGGCTGCGCATCGCCGACTATGTCGCCTGCGTCGAGCCGATCGGCCAGTGCCTCGGGCGGCTGGCCAACTTCGTCAACGGCGAGCTGTGGGGGCGGGTGACGGGAACCGACTGGGGCATCGTCTTCCCCGACGCCGGGCGGGCGCCGCGCTATCCGAGCCAGTTGTTCGAGGCCGCCGGCGAGGGACTGCTGCTGTTCGCGGTGATGAGCGTCCTGTTCTGGCGGACGCGGGCGCGGGTCCATCCCGGGCTGCTGACGGGCGCGGCGGCGGCGGGCTTCGGGGCGATCCGCTTCGCCATCGAGTTCTTCCGCGAACCCGACGCGCAGGTCGGCTACCTTGCCTTCGGCCTGACGATGGGGCAGCTGCTGTGCCTGCCGATGATCGTCGGCGGTGCCGGCCTGATCGTGTGGAGCCGCCGGCGGACGGTCGCCGCGGCGGCATGAGCTTTGCCGAGCAGCTGCGCGCCGACCTTGCCGCCGCGCCGATGACGCTCGCGGCGTTGATGACGCGGGCGAGCGCGCATTATTACGCGACGCGCGACCCGCTGGGGGCGGCGGGCGACTTCACCACTGCGTCCGAGATCAGCCAGATGTTCGGCGAGCTGACCGGCGCGTGGCTCGCCGACCGCTGGCGCGCGGCGGGGGCACCGGCGGGCGCGCGGCTGGTCGAGCTGGGGCCGGGGCGCGGCACGCTGATGAGCGACATCCGCCGCGCCGCCCCTGCCGCCGGGTGGCAGCCGCGGGTCGCATTTGTCGAGACCAGCCCGGTGCTGCGCGCGGCCCAAGCGGCGGCGCACCCCGACGCGACGTGGTTTGACGCGCTGGAGGCGGTGCCCGACGACGGCCCGCTGTTTCTGGTCGCCAACGAGTTCTTCGACGCGCTTCCCGTCCGCCAGCTGGTCCGCACCCCCACCGGGTGGCGCGAGCGGATGGTCGCGACGGCGGGCGAGCGGCTGGTCTTCGCCGCCGGGAGCATCGACGCCGCGCCGCTGGTGCCGCCGCCGCTCGCCGCCGCCCCGGTTGGCAGCACGGTCGAGCTCTGCCCCGCCGGCACGGCGATCGCCGCCGAGATCGGGGCGCGGCTGCGGGCGCACGGCGGCGCGGCGCTGATCGTGGACTATGGCTACGCCGGCCCCGCGACCGGAGACACGCTACAGGCGGTGCGCGGGCACGCCTATGTCGACCCACTCGATCAGTCCGGCGAGGCTGACCTGACGTGCCACGTCGACTTCGCCGCGCTCGCCGCCGCCGCCGGGGTCCGCGCGCTGGGGCCGGTTGGGCAGGGGGCGTTCCTCCGCGCGCTCGGCATCGCGGCGCGGGCCGAACGCCTCAAGTCGCGCGCGACAGCGGCGCAGGCGGCGGCTATCGACGCCGCGGTGGCACGGCTGACGGACGGGGAGGCGATGGGAGAGTTGTTCAGAGTGATGGCGCTGGTGCCGGGCGGCGACGCGCCGGGGTTCGAGTGACGGCCGGCGTCCGCGAGTTGGGCATGGCCGGCGTTACCTACCGCGACGCGGCCGTCGCCGACGCGGCGGCGCTGAGCGTCATCGGCGCCCGAACCTTCGTCGCCACGTTCGGGCACCTCTACTCGGCCGCGAACCTCGCCACCTTTCTCCAGAACCACACACCCGAACGCTGGGCCGAGGCGCTCGCCGGCGACGCCAGCGTCCGCCTAGCCGAGGCCGGCGGGGCGGCGGTCGGCTATGCCCGCATCGGCCCGCTGACCTTCGACGTCGATGCCGAGCGCGGCGGGCGGCCGGGGCTGCAGCTGTACCAGCTCTACGTCGACCCGGAGTATCACGGCACCGGCGTCGCCGCCGCCCTGCTCTACTGGGCCGCAGCGCGCGCGCGGGCCCGCGGCGCGGCCGACCTGTGGCTGTCGGTCTTCGTCCATAACCCGCGTGCCCGGCGCTTCTACGCCCGCGCCGGGTTCGAGGAGGTCAAGCCCTACACCTTCTGGGTCGGCGACCACCCCGACGACGACATCCTCTGCCGCCTGGCGCTCGATGCCGATCGGCCGGCGGGGAACGGCGACGCGCCGCGGCGGGCGGCGGAGCGGTGAGCCTGCCCTTCGCCACCGCAGCCGCGCTCGCCGGCACGCGCCACGGCTTCTGCGGCCGCGACGGCGGCGTATCGGGCGGCATCTTCGCGCATCTCAACACCGGCCTCGGCTCGGTCGACGATCCCGCCGCCGTTGCCGAGAACCGTCGCCGCGCCGCCGCCGCCGTCGCTCCGGGCGCGGCGCTCGTCACCGTCCATCAGGTGCACAGCGCGAACGCCGTCGTCGCCGATGCCGCCTTCGCCGATGGAGCCGACCGCGCCGACCGCCCGCGCGCCCCCCGCCCCCACGCCGATGCCCTCGTCACCCGCGATCCCGGCCTCGTCCTCGGCGTGCTCGCCGCCGACTGCGCGCCGGTGCTGTTCGCCGACACCGCAGCCGGGGTCGTCGGCGCGGCGCACGCCGGGTGGAAGGGAGCGCTCTACGGCGTCCTGCCCGCAACCGTGGCGGCGATGGAGGCGCTCGGCGCGCGCCGCGACCGCATCGCCGCGGCGATCGGCCCGTGCATCGCCCAGGCGAGCTACGAGGTGCGGCACGCCTATGCCGAGCCCTTCGTCGCCGTCGACCCCGCCTTCGACCGCTTCTTCCGCGCCGGGCGGCCGGGCCACCTGCACTTCGACCTCGAGGGCTTCGTCGCCGCGCAGCTCGCCGCCGCCGGCGTGACGCGCGTCGAGGCGCTGGGCATCGACACCTACGCCACCGACCATTTCAGTTACCGCCGCTCGGTCCACGCCGGCGAGGGCGACTACGGCCGCAACCTGTCGCTGATCGCGCTGCCGACATAGCGCCGTCACACGCGCGTGGGAGGCTCCCCGCGCGGCGACTCGGGCGGGCGATGGCGGGCGATCTCGATCTGGCGAAACGCATCTTCGCCGACCTCGCGCCGGGCTCCCGGCTCGAGCTGCTGCCCGACCGGCTGCGTATCCGCGCCAGCCTCGCCGGGCCGCCGCCGGTCAGCATCGTCTTCTGGACGACGGCGAACGGCGACGACCTCAAGGCGCAGGCGCGCGCGCTCGTCGGCAGCGGCCGGACACCGACGATTATTGCCGAAGGGTGACGCTAAGGCTAAGACCCCCGCGACTGGCGGGGGGCGAGCGCGACCATGAAGATCCTGTCGGGGAACGCGAACCCCGAACTCGCGGCCGCGATCGCGTCCTACCTCGACCTGCCGCTGACCAAGGCCAGCGTCCGCCGCTTCGCCGACGAGGAGGTCTTCGTCGAAATCCACGAGAACGTGCGGGGCGAGGATGTCTTCGTCGTCCAGCCGACGAGCGCGCCAGCCAACGACAACCTGATGGAACTGCTGATCTGCATCGACGCTCTGCGGCGCGCGTCGGCCAAGCGGATCACGGCGGTGGTGCCCTACTTCGGCTATGCCCGGCAGGACCGCAAGCCGGGGCCGCGCACGCCGATTTCGGCCAAGCTCGTCGCCAACCTGATCACCAAGGCCGGGGCCGACCGCGTGCTGTCGGTCGACCTCCACGCCGGGCAGATCCAGGGTTTCTTCGACATACCCACCGACAACCTGTTCGCCGCCCCCGTCATGCACGCCGACATCGCCGCGCGGCAGGCGCGGACCAACCTGACGATCGTCTCGCCCGATGTCGGCGGCGTCGTCCGTGCCCGCGCGCTGGCGAAGCGGCTGGGCAACGCTCCGCTCGCCATCGTCGACAAGCGCCGCGAGAACCCCGGCGAATCGGAAGTGATGAACATCATCGGCGACGTCCGCGGCCGCGCCTGCGTGCTGGTCGACGACATCATCGATTCGGGCGGCACCTTGTGCAACGCCGCCGCCGCGCTGATGGAGGCTGGCGCGACCGGGGTCACCGCCTACATCACCCACGGCGTGCTGTCGGGCGGGGCCGTCGCCCGCGTCGAGGCGTCGGCGCTGAGCGAGCTGGTCATCACCGACTCGATCGCGCCGCTGGCCGTCGTCCGTTCGGCGAAGAACATCCGCATCATCACCATCGCCCCCCTGCTCGCCGAGGCGATGCGGCGGACGAGCGAAGAGAGCTCCGTCTCCAGCCTGTTCGACTGACGCCGCAGCGGCTGTCATCCCGGCCTGCGCCGGGAAGACAAAGGGCGTGCCTCGCCCGCGCTTACCCCGCCAGCACCGCCCGCGCCTGTGCCGCCAGGTGGGCGAGCATCGCCGTCGTCACGCCAGCCCCCGTCCGCGCCCGCGTCGTCGCCGCGGCGATGCGGGTCACCGCGGGCGCGTTCGCCGCCTGCCACGCCGCCACCGCCGCCTCCGCGTCGCCGCCCGGCGGCACAATGCGGTGGAGGAGGTCGAGGCGCAGCGCCTCGAAATCGCGAACCAGGCTCGCCTTCAACAGCCGCTCCCACGGGTCGGCCGGGGTCAGCGCCATCGCCGCGCCCTTGGCCCAGTCGAGCCCGGTCGCCGCGCCGAGGTCGGTGTAGGCAGCGGCGATCCCCGCCTCGCCGACGCCGAGGTCGGCCGCCAGCAGCCCGACGCCGACCGCCCCGTCGAGCGCCTCGATCCGGACCAGCCGGTCGGCGATCGCCGCGGGTGCGCCAAGCGCCGTCAGCGCGGTCGCCAGCCGGTCGATCTGCGCCTTGGGCTCGGGGCGCAGCAGGTCGGCCAGCGCGTCGCCAAGGCGGGCGATCCCAGGGCGCAGCTTGCCCGCCAGGACGGTCGGCGCCATGCCCGCCCCCGACCGCAGCAGGTCCGCCATCTGCGTCGCCAGCGCGGAGACTGCCGCGACGTGGAGGTCGAGGTGGACCGGACCGGGTACGTCGGCAGCGTCGATCGCCTCCCACAGCCCGCGGAAGTCGAACAGGTCGCGCGCGGCGACGAAGGCACCAGCGACATCCGCCAGGCCGACGCCGAACTCCTCGGCCAGCTCGAACGGCAGGGTCAGGCCACCGCGGTTGACGAGCGCGTTGGCAAGTTTGGTCGCGACCAGTTCGCGGCGCAAGCGGTGGTGGTCGATGGCGGCGGCGAAGCGATGCTGCATGGCACGCGGAAAGGCGGCGTGGAGGACGGGAACAAGCAGGGGGTCATCGACGATGTCGCTCGCCACCACCGCGTCGTACACCGCCATCTTGGCATAGGCCATGACGACGGCGAGTTCGGGTCGGGTCAGGCCGTGCCCGGCGCGGCCGCGCTGGGTCAACGCCTCGGTCGACGCCAGTCCCTCGACGCGGCGGTCGAGCTCGGCCGCGGAGTCCTCGAGCATCTCGATCAGCCGGATGTGGCCGGGCAGCGCCGCGACGCCGCCGCGCTCGGCGATACTCAGCGCCTGCGTCTGCAGCGTGTTGTCGCGGAGCACGAGTGCGGCGACGTCGTCGGTCATTTCCGCGAGCAGCGCGTTGCGGTCGTCCTCGCTCAGCCGCCCGGCGGCGACCTCGGCGTTCAAGGCGATCTTGATGTTGACCTCGTTGTCCGAACAGTCGACGCCGGCCGAGTTGTCGATGAAGTCGG
>JAFARM010000117.1 GCA_019245455.1 Sphingomonadaceae bacterium
CGGGCTGCGGGGGCAGGAGAGCTTATGCGGATCGTCGTTGCGTTGGGGGCAGCCGCCGCCGGCATTGCGATCGCGCTGCCGGGCGCGGCGGAGCCGCCAGAGACGCACTTCCGCGCGCGCGCGCATCAGGTCGTCTGCGAATCGACGCACTTCCGGCGGCAGGAATGCGCGGCCGACACGCGCGGCGGCGTCCGCCTGTTGCAGCAGACGAGCGGCATCTGCACGCGCGGCCAGACGTGGGGGGTGACGGCGCACAGCGTCTGGGTGACGAACGGCTGCCGCGCGATCTTCGCCGTCGTCCCCGGTCCCGGTGGCGGGGCGCCGCCTGCGGGCAGGTTGATCGTCTGCGAAGCATGGCAGTCGCATCGCGTCCGCTGCGCCGCCCGCCTGAGCCGTCGGCCGCGGATTGAGGTCATCGCCGGTTCCTGCAGCGAGGGCCGCAGCTGGGGCTGGGACCGCGCCGGGATCTGGGTGAGCCGCGGCTGCCGCGCGCGGTTCCTGACGGATAAATGAGGAGGGCAGGATGGGCCGAGAAATGTTGAACTCGCCTCGCAATGGGCGATTGATCGCTGAGGCGATGTTACTGACCCGAGAAATCGCCGCACTTGAGAAGAAGCGCGAGGCTGATCTCATCGAGCAATATGGCAAACTTGCTGTATGGTACGACGAGAACATCGATAGCGACCCGGCGCGATCGCTCGCTGCGGACAAGGTTGGCGCGTTGATCAAAGAGAAAATCGGTATGACGACTGTCGAAGACTTAGCTGAAGAAGGTTTAAAGCAGACATTATTAACTATCATTCGCTTGGCGGGATTTACAGTAAGCACGGCGCTCACGAAGGGAGTCGGTATAGCCGCGAGCATCATTCTGAAAAGTGCCGACACCGGTGGTCTGAAGGGTGCTTACATGGATACGCGCTCGGGCGGAGATCTTGAGAAGAAGCAGGAGCGACTTGCGCAAATATATACTGAACTTTTCTTCATGGATCCGCCGCTAAAACCTTCAATCGAGATCAGTCCATGCGCTGTTCAAGCGTGCATATCGCCACGTTAGCGTGATCTGTCGCGTGCGTCACGGCAGCTCGTCGCCCGGCAGTGGGCTTGCGCCGACCAGCTGCTCGTACGTCCGCAGCGCGTAGCGGTCGGTCATGCCGGCGATGAAGTCGCCAAGGTGGCGCGCGCGCGCGGGCTGCGCCGCCGGCAGTGTCGCGCGCCATCGCGCGGGCAGTGCTGACGGATCGTCGGCGATCGCGGCGAACAATCCGGCGACGACGACGGCAGCGGGGTCGCGAAGCCGCGCGACATCAGGGTGCGTATACATTCGCGCGCGCAGGAAGCGCTTCAGCACCGCCGCATCGGCCATCATCGCCGGCGAAAAACCGACCAGCGCGTGGCCGGCTGCACGAACTTCGGCTGCCGTCGCGACGTCGCGCAATCGCCGTCGCGTCTCGGCGAGAAGGTCGGCGGCCATCGCCCCGATCTGGTCACGGACGAGCTCGGGGATCAGTCGCCGGCGTTCCACGACGCCCGGCAAGCGGCGCGTCAACCCGGCCCAGTGCGCCGCGACGAAGGGCACGGCGGCGACGACCTCGTCGAGATCGAACAATCCAGCCCGCAAGCCGTCGTCGAGGTCGTGATTGTCGTAGGCGATGTCGTCGGCGGCGGCGGCGACCTGTGCCTCCAGGCCGGGCCACGCCGACAGGTCGAGCGCGAACGCGGCGTCGACCTCGCTCAGCGCCCACGGCGGGTCCGCCACGGGTCCATTATGCTTGGCGAGGCCCTCCAGCGTCTCCCAGCTAAGATTAAGGCCGTCGAAGCCTGGGTAGCGGACCTCCAGCCGGGTGACGATGCGCAGCGTCTGGGCATTGTGGTCGAAGCCGCCGAACGGGCGCAGCGCCGCCGCCAGCGCGTCCTCGCCGGAGTGGCCGAACGGCGGGTGGCCGAGGTCGTGCGCCAGCGCGCAGGCCTCGCTCAAATCCTCGTTGATCCCGAGCGCGCGGGCCAGGGTGCGGGCGATCTGCGCCACCTCCAGGCTATGGGTCAGGCGGACGCGGAAGTGGTCGCCGTCGGGCCGGACGAACACCTGTGTCTTGTCGCGCAGTCGGCGGAAGGCCGACGAATGGACGATCCGGTCGCGGTCGCGCTGAAAGGCGTCGCGCGTCGCCGCCGCCGGCTCGGCGTGCGCGCGGCCGCGCGATCGGGCCGGATCGCTGGCGAGCGGGTTCACGCCAGCCAGATGCTGCGCGCGGCAAAGTCGGTGACGATGCCGAAGTTGCGGAGCACGCGCACGCCGACATTGGCGTCGCTCGCCGTCGGGCTGGTGTCGATCGCTGCCGGGACGTTCTCAAAGCGTCGCCCGGCAATCTCCAGGCTGGCGAGCATGAACGTCATCTGCCGCGTCTCGCCGCCGATGCCGCCGCCGGCAACGACGCCGGTCGGGCGGCCGTCGAGGAGGCGGTGCCGCCGGGCATAGGCCGCGCCGACCAGCACGGTGCCGCCGTTGCCGAGGTCGAAGTCGGCCTGCGCCGGCCGGCCTTCGATCGCCAGCGGCACCGTCTCGATCCCGCGCCGCGCGGTCAGCGGCAGGCGGACGCCGGCGGGCAACGTCGGGGGCGCAACAGCAATCGCCCCGTCATCGATATCGATCGCCAGCCGGGCAGCGTCGAACAATTCGCGGCCGAGGACAAGCGGGATCGGCCCGTTGGCCAAGCGGCGGGCGATGTCGGCGAGGTCGATGATCGCCACCTCGGCCGGGCGGAGGCGCAGCCCGGCAACATCGATAGCGACGCCCCGGACCATCGTCGCCACCGCCGTCGCCGCGCCCGTGCCCCGCGCCGTCACCGCCTCCTCGCCGGACAGTCGCAGGCGGACGGCGAAGGCAGCATCGACGATCGACGTTTCGGCGGCGGAGTCGAGCAGCGCCTCGACGGCGACGCCGTTGACCACCGCGGGCACGAAAATGCGATCGCTGGTGACGCGGAGGGGTGTCGGCGCGCCGGCGACCGACGCCGCAGCAAGGGGCATTGCGAGCCCGGCGGCGAGGAGACCGCGCCGGTCGATCACCAAGGCGTCACCGAACGATGCCCGCCGCCGTCAGCGCCGCAACGCGCTCGGGCGCGTAGCCGATCGCCGCCAGCACATCGGCACCGGCGAACGCGGCCGGCATAGTTGGTACAACCGTCGCCGTCGTCGAGTAGCGTGGGGCAGGAGCCGGCTGCACGACGCCGCCGGCCTCGACGAACGTGCCGCGCGCGACATTGTGCGGGTGGGTCGGCGCTTCGGCCAGGCTCAGGACGGGGGCGAAGCAGATGTCGGTTGCCTCCATCAGGCTGCACCACTCGGCGCGTGTGCGGGTCTTGAACAGCGCCGTCAGCTTCGCCTTCATCCCGGCCCAGCAACCGCGGTCCATCTGCGCGTCGAACGCGGGATCGGCGTCGAGGCCGGTCAGGCGGCGCAGCTCGGCGTAGAACTGCGGCTCGATCGAGCCGATCGCGATCCACCTGCCGTCGGCCGTCTCGTAGGTGTCGTAGAAGTGGGCGCCGGTGTCGAGCAGGTTGGTGCCGCGCTCGTCCGACCACATCCCCATCGCGCGGAAGCCCCAGATCATGCTCATCAGCACCGCTGCGCCGTCGGTCATGGCGGCGTCGATGACCTGGCCTTCGCCCGTGCGCGCGGCGTGGAGCAGGGCCGAAACCATGCCGAAGGCGAGCATCATGCCGCCGCCGCCGAAGTCGCCGACAAGGTTGATCGGCGGCGTCGGCTTCTCGCCCGCCCGGCCGAAGGCGTGGAGCGCGCCGGCGAGCGCGATATAGTTGATGTCGTGGCCGGCGGCCTGGGCGTACGGCCCGGTCTGGCCCCACCCGGTCATGCGGCCATAGACGAGCTTCGGGTTGTCGGCGAGAAGGACCTCGGGGCCGAGGCCGAGCCGCTCGGTAACGCCGGGGCGGAAGCCCTCGATCAACCCGTCGGCGGTACGACACAGGTCGCGGACCACAGCGACACCCTCGGCGCTCTTGAGGTCGACGCCGATGATCGAGCGCGAGCGCACCAGAGGGTCACGGCGCTCGATCCGCGCCCCCGGTCGGTCGACGCGGATGACCTCCGCCCCATGGTCCGCAAGCATCATCCCGGCGAACGGGCCAGGGCCGATGCCGGCGAGCTCGATGATGCGGATGCCGGCGAGCGGTCCCATGCGCAATCTCCCGCCGCCCCCCTGCCACGCGGCGGCCGGTGCCGCTAGCTCGACGCCTGCTTGCGGAAGAACGACGGGATTGCGACCTCAGGCTCGGCCACCTCGGGCTCGGGGGCGAGGGTCGTCGGCACGGCTCGCGGTGCGGGCTTGCGGCTCAGGTTCATCATCTTCTCAAATAGGGTCAGCGGCCGTTCGTCGACAGGCTGCGGAGGCACCGGCGACGGCGCGGGGGGCGCGGCGACCGGAACCGCGGCGGCGACCGGCTCGGGCGCGGGGTCCGGCTCGTCGACGATCACGTCGTCGAGGCTCAGATCGAGCATCGCCGGCTCGGGCTCCGGCTCCGCGACGGACAGCGGCTCGGGCTCGGGCGTGACCTTCGTCGAAACGCTGGGGAAGGCGGCGGCGCTGGCGAAGGGTGACGCGGTGCGCATCGTGCTGACCGCCGGCGTGCGCGCGACGACATCGATGCCGGTGGCGACGACCGACACGCGCATGACGCCGTTCAGCTCGGGGTTGAAGGCGCTGCCGACGATGATGTTCGCCTCGGGGTCGACCATCTCGCGGATATGCGTCGCGGCCTCGTCGACCTCCATCAGGCGCAGGTCGTCGCCGCCGGTAATGTTGATGATGACGCCCTTGGCTCCTCGCATCGACACCTCGTCGAGCAGCGGGTTGGCGATCGCCTTCTCCGCCGCCTCGATTGCGCGATGGTCGCCGGTCGCCTCGCCCGTGCCCATCATCGCCTTGCCCATCTCGCTCATGACCGTGCGGATGTCGGCGAAGTCGAGGTTGATCAGGCCCGGCATGATCATCAGGTCGGTGATGCCGCGCACCCCCTGATGCAGCACCTGGTCGGCCATGGCGAAGGCGTCCTTGAACGTCGTGTTCGCGTTCGCGATCAGGAACAGGTTCTGGTTGGGGATGATGATCAGCGTGTCGACGTGCTTCTGCAACTCGGCGATGCCGTCCTCGGCCGACCGCATCCGCTTCAGCCCCTCGAAGGCGAACGGCTTGGTGACGATGCCGACGGTCAGGATGCCCTTCTCGCGCGCGGCGCGGGCGACGACGGGCGCGGCGCCGGTGCCGGTGCCGCCGCCCATCCCGGCAGCGATGAAGCACATATGACAACCGTCGAGCGCCGCCTCGAGCTGCTCGATCGTCTCCTCGGCCGCCGCCCGCCCGATCTCGGGGCGCGATCCGGCACCCAGTCCCTGGGTGATTTTGAGGCCAAGCTGGATGCGCGTCTCGGCCGGGCTGATCGCCAAGCTCTGCGCATCGGTATTGGCGACGACGAAATCGACGCCCTGGAGATTCGAGTTGATCATGTTGGTGACCGCGTTGCCGCCCGCGCCGCCGACGCCGATGACGGCGATCCGCGGCTTCAGTTCGGTCAGCTCCGGCCGCTTGAAATCCACCATATCTCGTCTCCCTCGCGCCAACGCATACTACACGCAGTAAAGACCCTCCAACCCCGATCAGAGGCTGGAGCGCAACTTATCCACCATTTGTTGAAGCCTGCCGCTACCTTTGACCGGCCCTTTGGCGCTGCTCGCGGCGATCTTGGCATTCCACAGGTCGGGCCGGTCCTCGGCGGCGAACAGAGCAAGGCCGGCGAGCGTCGCGAAGGCGGCACCGCCCTGCGCGTCGGGCAGCCCGGTCAAGCCGCGCGGGCGGCCGACGCGCACGTTCTTGCCGAGCAGCCCTTGCGCGAAGTCGGCGACCGACTTGATCTCCGCGCCGCCGCCGGTCAGCACGACCTGTCGCGCCTGCGGCCCGGCGAAGCCCAGCTGCGGCAGGCGCGTCGCCACCTCGCCGAACAGGAGGTCGAGCCGGTGGCGAACGACGCCGATCAGCTGCGCGCGCGGCACCCGTGTCGGCTCAACCCCTTCCTCGTCGCTGATCGGCGGAACTTCGATCAGGTCGTGGTTGTCCTTCTGTGCCGTGATTGCCGCACCATAGAGCGTCTTCAGCCGCTCGGCGTGGCTGCGCCGCGTCGCGAAGGCACTGGCGATGTCGTTGGTGATGTCGCCCGCACCCATCGGCACGCTGGCGACGCCGACCAGCTGGCCCATCAGGTGGACGGCGATGTTGGTCACGCCGGCCCCAATCTCGACCAGCGCGACGCCGAGGTCGCGCTCCTCCTGCGCCAGCACGGCGAGGCTCGCCGCCGCAGGTGAGGCGACCATCGTCTTGACGCCCAGGTGCGCGCTCCTGACGGCAAGGTCGAGATTGCGGATCGGCGGCGTGTCGGCGGTGACGATGTGGATGTCCATGCCGAGCCGGTCGGCGTGGAAGCCGACGGGATTCGCAACGAAGGTGCCGTCGACCGCATACAGCGCCGGCTGGGCGTGGAGGACGGTGCGATTGCCCGGATCGATCCGGGCGCGCCCGGCGGCAAGCAGCGTGCCCATGTCGGTGTCGGCGATGCGGTGGCCGCCAATGTCGATCTCAACCGTCTCGACCTCGCTCCTCAGGCCGCCCGCCGACATATTGACATAGACCTCGCCCGCCTGGACGCCGGCGTTGCGCTCGGCCTGATCGACGGCGGCGCGAACCGCGCTTTCGGTCTTCTCCATGTCGGCGACCAGACCACGCCGCACGCCGTGGCACACCCGCTGGCCGACGCCGATGACCCGCGGGTCGCCACCGCCCGCGCTGCCGCCGAGAAGGACGATGAGGGCGGCAACCTTCGACGTGCCGACGTCGAGCACGGTCACGGTCCGCTCGCCGCGGTTGGTCGCGCGCGGGGGCTTCGGCGCGATCATATCTGCACCGCCGCGTCGGTGCCCGCCGGCGGCGGGGGCGCGGCCGGTGCCGCCGGCTTCGCCACCGGCGCGGGCGTCGTCGGCTTGACAGGCGCGGCGACCCGCACCGTCATCTGCCCCGGCACGCGGAGGTCGAACCGCGCGTAGCCATGGGCGATGAGGCCGGTGCTGCGGTCGAGCAATTCAAATCGCGCCAGCGCTGCGCCCGCCGCCGCGCCTTCGGGCAGCAGCAGCGTCTCGCCGCTGCGGAAACGGAGATCCCACCGCCGCGTGCCGACGTACGTCGCGGCGTCGACCAGCCGTCCGAGACGCGGCGCGGCGGCAAGGAGCGCGATGAGGTCGCCGACGTGCGTGTTCGCCTCCGGCCCGACGACCAGGGGCAGCGCGGCGAAGCGTTCGAGGTGGTTGGAGGTCAGCGGCACCCCCGCGCGATCGATGACCACGAGTCGGTGATGGAGCTGCCACAGGGCGACCGGCCGCCGCTCGGTCACGTCGACGATCAGCGTATCGGGCAGGCGGCGAGCGACGCTGGCGTCGGCGACCCACGGCAGCGCGACAAGCCGGGCGCGGGCGGCGGCAAGGTCGACGAGCAGCATCGAGTTCGTTGGCCCCTCGAGTGCAGCGGCGATCACCTCCAGCCGCGGGCCGGTGGCGACGCCGTGAACCTCGACGTGGCGGACCTCGAAGCCGCTGCGCGCCGCCGCCCGCGCCGTCTCCTGCCAGGCGCGCCCCGGTAGGCCGGCGACGATTGCGGCGGCGATGGCGGCGATCAGCACGAGGGCAATGAAGGCGCTCGCGGCATGGCGGGCGAAGCGTCGGGGTGCGAGCGGCACGCGGACCATCGCTGGCGGCTTCCGGCGCACCACCGCCTTCCGCCGCGGGGTCGCGCCGCGCTTGATGACGGCCGCGTTCATGCCGCGCTCGCCAGCAGCCGGGCGACGAGGTCGTCATAGTCGATGCCGCGGAAGCGCGCCTGCTCGGGAACCAGGCTGAGCGGCGTCATCCCCGGCTGCGTATTGACCTCGAGCAGGTACAGCCCGTCCTCGCCGCGGCTGTCGTCCCAGCGGAAGTCGGACCGCGAGGCGCCGCGGCAGCCGAGCGCCGCATGGGCACGCGCGGCCATTTCGAGGGCCGCCGCCTCGACGTCGGCCGGCAGCTCGGCCGGGCAGAGGTGGATTGTCAGGCCGTCAGTATACTTGGCGTCATAGTCGTAGAAGCCCTTGACCGGCCGCAGTTCGGTCACGGCAAGGGCCCAGGGGCCCTCGGCCTCGTCGAGCACCGCGACGGTCAGCTCGCGCCCGGCGATGAACGGCTCGGCGAGCAGCCGGTCGAAGTGCCGCCACGGGCCCTCGGCGTGCGCCGCGATCGGGTTGCCGTAGTTCGCCTCGTCGGTGACGATGGCCACGCCCACGCTCGAGCCTTCGTCGATCGGCTTCAGTACATAGGGCCGCGGCAGCGGGTCGCCGCGATGCAGGCTCGCCGAGGCGACGACGCGTCCCGCCGGCATCCGGATACCCAGCGGCACCAGCACCGCCTTGGTCAGCACCTTGTCGATGGCGATCGACGATGTCCGCAGCCCGCTGTGGGTGTAGCGCAGCCCCATCAGGTCGAGCAGTCCCTGCACCGTCCCGTCCTCGCCCGGCGACCCGTGCAGCGCGTTGAACACGACGTCGGGCGTGGCGGCGGCGAGGTGGGCGGCGACGTCGCGGCCCATGTCGATCTCGATCGTCTCGTGTCCCAGCCGGCGGCAGGCGGCGGCGATACCGGCCCCGCTCGTCAGCGACACCTCGCGCTCGGCCGACCAGCCGCCCATGAGGACAGCGACCTTCATGCCCGCCCCACCCGGACGATCTCCCAGCGGAGGTCGATGCCGCTGTGCGCCTTGACCCGCGCGCGGACCTCCTCGCCCAGGCCCTCGATGTCGGCGCTCGTCGCATCGCCCGTGTTGATCAGGAAGTTGGTATGCTTCTCAGACACTTGCGCGCCACCACGGCGCAGTCCGCGGCAGCCTGCGGCGTCGATCAGCCGCCACGCCTTGTCGCCGGGCGGGTTGGCGAAGGTCGAGCCGCCGGTGCGCTGGCGGAGCGGCTGCGACGCCTCGCGTTCCGCGGCGATCCGGTCCATCTCGTGCGCCACCGCGCGGCGATCCGTGACCATTCCCCGGATGCGGGCGCTCACGACGATCGCATCGACCGGCAGGCCCGAGCGGCGGTAGTCGAAACCGACCTCGCGCGCCCGCAGCGTCACCCGCGTGCCGTTCCGCCGCACCACCGTCGCCTCGACCAGGCAGCCGGCGATGTCGCGGCCGTAGGCCCCGGCGTTCATCCGCACCGCGCCGCCGACCGTGCCGGGGATGCCGCGCAGGAACTCGAGCCCGCCGAGCCCGGCGTCGCGTGCCGCGGCGGCGACGGCGATGCCCGGCGCGCCCGCCCCGGCGACGATCGTCTCGCCGTCGGCGCGGACGTCGGCGAAGGCCTTGCCCAACCGCACCGTCACCCCCGGCACGCCGCCGTCGCGGACGATCAGGTTCGATCCGAGGCCGAGCGGCAGGACCGGCACGTCGCCCGGCAGCGCTGCCAGATAGGCGCACAGGTCGTCGAGATCGGCCGGCTCGAACAGCGTCTCGGCCGGGCCGCCGGTCTTGAACCAGACGAGCGGCGCGAGCGGCGCGTTCGCGGTGACGCGGCCGGCGACGGCGGGCGGGACGCGCGCCGGCGTCACTTGACCCCCCACAGCCGCGCCCACTGGCCGACGGCGCGCTGGTTGGCCTCGATCAGGCGGCGGCCCTGCTCCTGCGCCTTCACCGCCTCCGCGGCGGCGGCGAGCGACGCCTTCTGCGCCTCCAGCACCTGCCGGTGCGCGGCGAACATGATGTCCCACCAGCCAGTCATCGCCGCGCCGCGATTCCCCGGGCGAGGCCCGCCGCCCACTTGGTGATGTCGCCCGCGCCGAGGCAGACGACCATGTCGCCCGGCACGACGAACTCGGCGAGCTGCGCGGCGAGCGCGTCGGCGCCCGTCGTCACCGCGACGCTGCGGTGGCCGGCGCGCTTGAGGCCCGTGGCGAGCGCGTCGGCATCGACCCCCTCGATCGGCGCTTCGCCCGCCGGGTAGACCGGGGCGACGACGACGTGATCGGCGTCGTTGAACGCGGTCTGGAAGTCGCCCATCAGGTCGCGCAGGCGGGTGAAGCGGTGCGGCTGGACGACGGCGACGACGCGCCCCTCGGCCCCCTCGCGCGCGGCGGCGAGGACGGCGCGGATCTCGACCGGGTGGTGGCCATAGTCGTCGATGACGGTGACGCTGCCATGAGGCGGCAGCGCGACCTCGCCGACGCGGGTGAAGCGGCGCTTGACCCCGCCGAAGCGGGCGAAGCCCTGCGCAATCGCCTCGTCGCCGATGCCGAGCTCGGTCGCGACGGCGATCGCGGCGAGCGCGTTTTGGACGTTGTGGCGGCCGGGCATGGGGAGGGTCAGCGGCTCGATCCGGCGCTCCGACCCGTCACGGGCGCGCACCACGGCGGCGAAGCGGTTGCCGCCCGGCACCGGCGTCACGCCCTCGCCCCGGACATCGGCCTGCGCCGAGAAGCCGTAGGTGATGATCCGCCTGTCCTGGACCTTGGGCAACAGCGCCTGCACCTCGGGGTGGTCGAGGCAGAGGACGCCGGCGCCGTAGAAGGGGACGTGCTCGACGAACTCGACGAACGCCTGCCGCACGCGGTCGAAGCTGCCATAGTGGTCGAGGTGCTCGGGGTCGATGTTGGTGACGACGCCGATCGTGCCGTGGAGGCGGAGGAAGCTGCCGTCCGACTCGTCGGCCTCGACCACCATCCACTCGCCCGCGCCGAGCCGCGCGTTGGAACCATAGGTGTTGATGATGCCGCCGTTGATGACGGTCGGGTCGAGCCCGCCGGCGTCGAGCAAGGCGGCGACCATCGAGGTGGTGGTGGTCTTGCCATGCGTGCCGGCGACGGCGACGGTCGACTTCAGCCGCATCAGCTCGGCGAGCATCTCGGCGCGGCGAACGACGGGGATGCGGCGCTCGATCGCCGCGGCGACCTCGGGGTTGGTCCGCTTGATCGCGGTCGAGACGACGACGACCGCCGCATCGCCCAAGTTGGCGGCGTCGTGGCCGATGGTGACGCGGATGCCGCGGTCGCGCAGGCCCTGGACGACATAGCCCTCGGCGACGTCCGATCCCTGCACCGCGTAGCCGAGGTTGTGCATGACCTCGGCGATGCCCGACATACCGATGCCGCCGATGCCGATGAAGTGGATGGTGCCGATGTCGCGGGCGATGCCGGTCATGGAGTGAGGCCTGTGACGAGGTCGGCGAGCGTCGCGCCGGCCGCGGGGTGACCGATGCTTCTAGCCGCTCGCGCCGCCTTTTCCAGCGCCGCCGGCACGGTCAGCAGCGAAACGATTTCGCGTGCCACGGCGTCGGGGGTGAAGGCGCTCTCGCGCAGCATCGGGCCGGCGCCGGCGGCGACGAAGGCGGCGGCGTTGGCCGCCTGGTGGTCGTCGGTCGCGGCGGCGAAGGGGACGAGGATTGCCGGGCGCCCGGCGGCGGTCAGTTCGGCCATGGTCGATGCGCCCGACCGGCCGATGACGAGGTGGGCGGTGGCGAGGCGGGCGGCGAAGTCGGCGAAATAGGGCTCGCAGGTCGCCGCCGTGCCTTGCTCGACGTAGGTGGTGCGGACGGCGGCAAGGTCCTCCGGCCGGCACTGCTGGACGACGTGCAGCCGCGTCCGGAGCTCTCCCGGCAACTGGCCGATCGCGGCGGGAACGACGCGCGACAGGATCGACGCCCCCTGGCTGCCGCCGGTGACGAACAGCTCGATGGTGCCGACGGTCGCCGGGTAGGACCTGCTGCCGATGGCGGCGATCTCCGGGCGGACGGGAAGCCCGGTGAACGCCGTCTTGGCGACATAGCGCGGGGCGAGGCGCAGCGTCGGCTTGAAGCTGGTGGCGATCCGCGTCGCGCGGCCGGCGAGCAGGCGGTTGACGCGGCCGAGCACGGCGTTCTGCTCGTGGAGCACCGCCGGGCGCTTGAGCGACACGGCAGCGAGCAGCGGCGGCAGCGACGGGTAGCCGCCGAAGCCGATGACCGCGACGACCTTCTCGGCTTTCAGGAAAGCCCGCGCCGCCGCCCGCCCGCGCCAGATCGTCGCCGCCGCGCGCGGCCAGCCGAGCGGTGAGCCGATCACCGCGCTCTCGACGACGCGGCTCTCGACCCCCTCGAACAGGCCGGGGAAGCGCAGGCCGCGCGTGTCGGTCATCAGCGTGACCCGGTGTCCCCGCGCGCGAAGCTCGCCGGCGACGACGCTCGCCGGGACCATGTGCCCGCCGGTCCCCCCGGCGGCGATGACATAGTGGCGGCTCAACTCGCCC
>JAFARM010000295.1 GCA_019245455.1 Sphingomonadaceae bacterium
GCCTGGATCGCCATGTCGTGGATCATGCAGCTCATGTTCGGCGCGACGACCTTGATCATCGCGATCTCGCGCTTGGCCGCCTTGTTGCCGACCGTGTCCATCATGTACGCGGCCTTGAGCGTCAGCAGGCGCGCCTGCTCGATGGCGATGCGCGCGTCGGCGATGCGTTCGTGCCACACGCCCTGCTCGCTGATCGGCTTGCCGAAGGCGGTGCGCGACTTGAGCCGCTTGCACATCTTCTCGAGCGCGCGCTCGGCGGCACCGATGCTCCTCATGCAGTGGTGGATGCGCCCCGGCCCGAGGCGCCCCTGCGCGATCTCGAACCCCGCGCCCTCGCGCAGGACGACGTTCTCGACCGGCACGCGGACGTTGTCGAGGATGACCTCATAGTGGCCGTGCGGGGCGTCGTCGTAGCCGAAGACGCGAAGCGGGCGGACCTTGGTGATGCCGGGGCTGTCGAGCGGCACCAGCACCTGGCTCTGCTGCAGGTGACGTGGGCCGTTCGGGTCGGTCTTGCCCATAACGATGGCGATTCTGCAGCGCGGGTCGCCGACGCCGCTCGACCACCACTTGCGTCCGTTAATGACATACGCGTCGCCTTCGCGGCGGATCGACGTCTCGATGTTGGTCGCGTCCGACGAGGCCACCGCCGGCTCGGTCATCAGGAAGGCCGAGCGGATCTCGCCGGCCATCAGCGGGCGGAGCCACGCCTCCTTCTGCGCCTGCGTGCCGTAGGTGCGCAGCACCTCCATGTGGCCGGTGTCGGGGGCGGAGCAGTTGAACACCTCGCTCGACCAGCCGGCGCGGCCCATCTCCTCGGCCAGCGGCGCGTATTCGAGGTTGGTCAGGCCCGGGCCCTTCCACTCGTCGGTGTCGTGCTCGGTGATGTTGAGGAACAGGTTCCACAGCCCGGCGGCGCGCGCGACGGGTTTCAGCTCCTCGATAACGGGCAGCACCTTCCAGCGGTCGCCCTCGGCGACCTCCTGCTCATAGCGTGCCTCGTTGGGGTAGATGTGCTCGTCCATGAAGGCGCGCAGGCGGTCGATCAGGGCCTTGGTCTTCTCGCTGTAGTCGAACATCATGGCGCGCTTCTCCCCATATCGGTCGCGTCCCAGATGTCATGGTCGGCGGCTCTAATCCAGCACGACAGCAGATATTTGACGCCGTGCGTCGCTGGCGCGCCGGCGTGACGGCCTCCGCCGCCTCGGCGCTCACCGCGGGGTCAGCTGCAGCAGCGTCGCCTGCGCCGGGTAGTTGGCCGCCGTCGCCTCGAACGCCGCGGTTGTGTGGGCGGCGACGACGCTCGCCGGCGCGGCGATGCGCCAGCGCAGCGCGCGGTGTCCGGCCGGGTCGAGCAGCGCCGCGTCGATTCCCGCAAGCGCGACCGGCGCGGCGGTCGGATTGGCGACGGTGCCGCTGACCGTCAGCAGGCGCGTGCCGTTGGCCAGAACGCGCCGCTCCCCGCGCGCGGTCACCCGCAGCGGCGAGGCGGGCGGCGGCGGCGGGTCGATGAGCGCGCCGACCAGCGGCACGCGGGCGAGGTCGAGCGGCGGCAGGTGCGGAACGGCAAGGCTGCCGGCGTCGGCCAGCGCCAGGCGCGGTGCCGGCAAGCCGAGGCGCGGCGGCGAGAACGTGTCCTCGGGCGCGAACTCGATCACCGCCAGCGCGCCGACGGCGATCAGCGCGACGAGCGCCAGCAGCCAGCCCCAGCGCCGGCGGCGACGCGGCGGGGTCATGACGTCGCGCATCTCGGCGAACGACATCGCGCGGGGGGAGAGCGGCGCGGCCGCGTTTTCTGTCGCCGCGGCGTCAACGGCTGCGACGGCGGCGGGTGCCGCCGCCATCGGGGCCGCGGGTGACATCGCCAACGGCGACGGTTCGGCCGACCGTGGCGGCGTCGCCGGCTGCGCGGCGGCACGCGGCGCGGGCGCGGGCGCGGCGACCGCGAGCTTCGGTGCGGCCGGCTGAGGCGGGGGGTCGGTCGACGCCGGTAAGGGCAGCGCCACGGCGGGTTCCGTCACCGTGGTCGTCACGCGCGGCACGGCTTCGCCCGCCGGCGCGGCGACGTCGGGCAGGGCCGTCCCGTCCGGCAGGACGGTCCAGCCGTGGCCGCAGGCGGCGCAGCGGACGCTGCGGCCCCCCGGCGGCACGGCGTCGTCGGCCAGGCGGTAGCGCTTGCGGCAGTCGGGGCAGGTGGCGATCATCGCCCCAGTCTAGCTACCGCCCGTGCCGCCGTCACGACCGCCGCGGCAGAAGGGCGAGCGGGTCGCTCGGCGTCAGCCCGCGGCGCAGCTCGAAGTGGAGCTGCGGCTCGTCGACCGCACCGGTCGCGCCCGACCGCGCGATGATGTCGCCCTTGGCGACCTTCTGCCCGCGTTGCACGAGCAGCGTCTCGTTGTGGCCGTAGGCCGACGTCCAGCCGTCGGCGTGCTTGATGAGGACAAGGTTGCCGAAGCCCGCCACCGCGTCGCCGGCATAGGCGACGACGCCGTCGGCGGCGGCGCGGACGGGCGTGCCGACGCTCGCCTTCAGGTTGACGCCGTCGTTGAAGCGGCCGCCCGCCTTGGGCCCGAACCCCGACAGGACGCGCCCCTCGAGCGGCCAGGCGAACGCCGGCGCGGGGCCGGTGACGGCCGGCAGCGGCCGTGCGGCGGGTCGCGACGTATCGGCGCTGTGCACCGGCGGCGTCGCCTCGGCGGTGTGCACCGGCGGCCGGGCCGGTGTCCGTGGTCGCGCCTTCGGCACCGGGCCGCCGCCGGCGGGCTCGGCACCGCTGATCAGGTCGTCGATGTCGATGTTGAACGCCCGCGCGCGCTCCTCGGGCGTTTGCGCCGCCACGGCGCTGCGGCTCGGAAGAAGCAGCCGGTCGCCGATCTCCAGCCGGTACGGCGGCGTAAGGTGGTTCGCCGCGACGACGGTCGACCACGGCACGCCGTAGGCGCGAGCGATGGCGATTCCCGTCTCGCCGGCCTTGACCGTATGCTGCCGCCCGCCGGGGACCGCGACCGCGTCGGTGACGACCTTGCGGGCGGTCCACGGCGGGCGGACGGGCGGCGGCGTCGCAGCCGGCGGAGCAGCCGGCGCGGCGGCGACCGACACCGCGGGCCGCGGCACCTCGCGAGCGCAGGCGGCGAGCGTCAGCAGGGCGACAAGCGACGCGGTAGCGGGTTGGCGGCGGAGGATCACGCCGGGTGTTTAGGCCAAGCGCGCCCGCCGCGCCAAGTCCGCGGGCGCTGCCCGAAAATCTCCGCCGCCCCCAGCTTAGCGGGAGGGGTGATCCTTGCGCGCTTCGCCCCGCTCGTCGTCGCGCTCGAGACGTGCCTTGCGCTGCGCCGGCGTCTCGTCGGCGTTGCGTTCGGCGATGCCGTGGCGGCGGTCGGCGGCGAGGCGGGTGGTCCGCTGCGCCGGCGTCTCGCCCGCATGGGCGTGCGAGCGATCTTCGTCGCGGTCGAGGCGTTGCGCGCGCTGCGCCGGGGTCTCGTCCTCGTTGCGCTCGGCGATGCCGTTGCGGCGGTCGGCGGCGAGGCGTGCGGCGCGCTGCGCCGGCGTCTCGTCGGCGTGCGGCGATACATATCCCGCGTTCTGCGCCTGCACGGCGGTGGTGAATGACGGCACCGCGCCGGCAGCCAGCGTGGCAAGAAGGATGAGCGAAGGTTTCATGGGGGTACTCCACGTCCCGGTCGCCGCCTTGGCGACCTTCAGGCGCGACGGG
Source organism: Sphingomonadaceae bacterium (assembly GCA_019245455.1). Lineage (GTDB taxonomy): Bacteria > Pseudomonadota > Alphaproteobacteria > Sphingomonadales > Sphingomonadaceae > Polymorphobacter_B. The sequence continues at coordinate 3,713 of JAFARM010000295.1, forward strand.
ATTGTCGCCGACCTGCCGTACGCGCCAACGCCTGAACGCGGCGGAACGACGCATTCAGGCGGCGGTCATCGCCGGCCGCCAGCCACTAGACCAGCGCCGCCAGCATCCCGATCAGCGGCCGGTCGGCGGGCGGCATATCGATCGCGAACAGCGCATTCGGCCGGTGCCAGGCGATCCGCTGCCCGTCGCGGCCGCGCGGCGTGCCGGTCCACGTGCGGCACAGGAACAAGAGCAGGATCAGGTGGAAGTCGTCGTACGGGTGGCTGGCGAAGCCCGCGGGTGCGAGGCAGCTCTCGTGCGTGCCGACGCCCAGCTCCTCGGCAAGTTCGCGGACCAGCGCCGCCTCGGGCGTCTCGCCCGCCTCGATCTTGCCGCCGGGAAACTCCCACTGCCCGGCGAGGTGCTTTCCCGCCGGGCGCTCGGCGATGAGGACGCGCCCGTCGATGTCGATCAGCGCCGCGGCGACGACGGGGAGGATGGGGCGGATCAAGACGACGCTCCCCTCCCGCTTGCGGGAGGGGCTGGGGGTGGGAAGTCGCGGTCCGGACACTGCCAATGTGCGCCCACCCCCGACCCCTCCCGCAAGCGGGAGGGGAGGTCGCGCCGCGTCACGCCCGACCCATCGCCAGGAACTTCGCCCGGCGGCCGGCGCGCAGCGCGGCGGGCGGCTGACCCTCGAGCGCGGTCAGCTCGGCGGCGATCGCCGTGCCCAGCCGCGCGATCGCGGTCGCCGGATCACGGTGCGCCCCGCCGCGCGGTTCGTAGATGATGCGGTCGATCACGCCCAGCTTCTTGAGGTCGCTCGCCGTCACCTTCATCGCCTCGGCCGCTTCCGCGGCGCGGTTGGGCGGGGCGGCGACGGTGCGGCCGTCCGGCGTCACGCTCGGCTTGTTGTCGCCGCGCCACAGGATCGAGGCGCAGCCCTCGGGGCTGATGACGGCATAGATCGCGTGCTCGAACATGACGATGCGGTTGGCGGTCGCCAGCGCCACCGCGCCGCCCGACCCGCCCTCGCCGACGATCGCGGCGACGACCGGCACGTCGAGCTCGAGGCAGGCGGCGGTCGCCCGCGCGATCGCCTCGGCCTGGCCGCGCTCCTCGGCGTCGATGCCGGGGAAGGCGCCCGGCGTGTCGACCAGCGTCACCACCGGCAGGCCGAAGCGCTGGGCGAGCTCCATCAGCCGCACGGCCTTGCGGTAGCCTTCGGGCCGGCCCATGCCGAAGTTGTGCGCCACGCGGCTGGCCGTGTCTGCGCCTTTCTCGTGGCCGATGACGACGACCGAGCGACCCTTCAGCCGGCCGACGCCGCCGACGATCGCGGCGTCCTCACCGAAGGCGCGGTCGCCGGCCAGCGGGGTGAAGTCGTCGACCAGCGCGGCGATATAGTCCTTGAAGTGCGGGCGTTCGGCGTGGCGGGCGACGAGCGTCTTCTGCCACGGCGTCAGGCGCGAATAGATGTCGGCCAGCTGGCGCTCCGCGCGCTCGGCCAGCCGCGCCGCCTCGGCCGTCGCCTCCGCCGACCCCTCGGCGCGCAGGTCGGCGACGCGGCTCTCCAGCTCGGCGACCGGCTTCTCGAATTCCAGGAAAGCGACCATGGCGGCGGGCGTTAGCGGGGATCGGCCGCCGGCGCAACGCGCGCCCGCCGGCGTCAGAGCCGACGGTAGCGCAGGTACCAGACCTCGTGTCCCTGCCGGCGCGCCTTGGCCTCGTAGCGCGTCGGCGGCCAGTCGGCGGGGCGCTGCTGCCAGTCGGCGGGCGTCTCGGCGAGCCAGGCGAAGTCGGCGCGGCGCGCCATCTGCAGCAACGTCCAGCGGCAATAGACCGGGTGGTCGGTGCCGATGCGCAGCTCCGCGCCGGGCGCGAGCTTCGCCGCGAGCAGGTCGAGCGGGCCGGGGTTGACGAAGCGCCGCTTGGCGTGGCGCGCCTTGGGCCAGGGGTCGGGGTGGAGCAGGAAGGCGCGAGACAGCGCCCCGTCGGGCAGGCGGTCGAGCACGTCGAGCGCGTCGCCCATGTGCAGGCGGACGTTGCCCAGGCTCTGCTCGCGAATGTGCGCCAGGGCGCCGACGACGCCGTTGAGGAACGGCTCGGCGCCGATCAGGCCGACGTCTAGGTTGGCCGCCGCCTGCGCCGCGAGGTGCTCGCCCGAACCGAAGCCGATTTCGAACCATAGCGGCCGCGCGTCACCGAACAGCGTTCGCGCCGCGAGCGGCCCCGCCGGCACCGCGACCTGCGGCAGCAACGTCTCGACGAGTTCGGACTGGCCGGCGCGCAGCTTGTGCCCCTGCCGCCGCCCGTATAGGCGGCGGAGCGTCGTCGGGTCGCCGTCGCCCGTCACGCGACGGGCGGGCGGCGCGTCAGGCCGGCTTCGCGCCCGGCGTGCCGCACTTGGCGAACTTGCCGTCGGCACCCTTGCAGCGGACCGTCGCGGCCTTGACCGGCGGGCACTTGACGAACTTGCCCTTGGCGTCCTTGCACGGCGCGGCAAGCGCGGCGCTGCCAGCTACGAGGCTGGCGATCACGGGCACGAGAAGCAGGCGCATGGGGCATCCCTCCGGTTAAGAAAGCCTTCTTACCCGCTTGTTCCGCCCGCGTCACGCGGCGTCGGCTCGGCCGCGTCACGCGGCGACGGCTTGGCCGCGTCACGCGGCGACGGCGGCCTTCAGCGCCTCGACGAGGTCGACCCGCTCCCAGCTGAAGCCGCCGTCGGCGTCGGGCGTGCGGCCGAAGTGGCCATAGCTGGCGGTGCGCCGGTAGATCGGCCGATTGAGGCCGAGGTGCTCGCGGATGCCGCGCGGCGTCAGGCACACCAGCTGCGGCAGCGCCGCCTCGATCGAGCCTTCCGCCACCGTCCCGGTGCCGTGGGTGTCGACGTAGAGCGACAGCGGCTCCGACACGCCGATGGCGTAGGAGAGCTGGATGGTGACGCGGCGGGCGAGGCCGGCGGCGACGATGTTCTTGGCCATGTAGCGGCTGATGTAGGCGGCCGAACGGTCGACCTTGGTCGGGTCCTTGCCGCTGAACGCGCCGCCGCCGTGGGGCGCCGCCCCGCCATAGGTGTCGACGATGATCTTGCGCCCCGTCAGCCCGGCGTCACCGTCGGGCCCGCCGATCTCGAAGCGACCGGTCGGATTGACGAAGATGCGCGTGTCGGGCGTGACGAAGCCGTCGGGCAGGACGCGGCGCAGCACGCCTTCGACATAGTCGCGCAGCTCGCCGTACTTCGCCGGATCGCCGTCGTTGCCGTGGAAGAAATAGCCGGGCTTGTGCTGCGTCGACACGACCAGCGCCGTCGCCCGTACCGGCCGCTCGTTCTCGTACTCGAGCGTCACCTGGCTCTTGGCGTCGGGCTCGAGGAACGGGGCCGCGCCCGAATGGCGGTCGGCGGCCATCGTCTCCAGGATCTTGTGGGCATAGTCGAGCGTCGCCGGCATGAAGTCGGGCGTCTCGTCGGTCGCATAGCCGAACATGATGCCCTGGTCGCCCGCGCCCTCGTCCTTGTTGCCGGCAGCGTCGACCCCTTGCGCGATGTGCGCCGACTGCGGGTGGAGGTGGTTCTCGAAATGCAGGTTCTGCCAGTGGAAGCCGGCCTGCTCATAACCGATGTCGCGGACGGTGGCGCGCACCGCTTCCTGGATCTCCTCGAGCGCCCCCGGCGCCCAGTTGCCGGCGGTGTCGATCATGCCCTCGCCCCTGACCTCCCCCGCGAGCACAACGCGGTTTGTGGTGGTCAGGGTCTCGCAGGCGACGCGCGCTTCCGGGTCCTTGGCCAGGAACAGATCGACGATGGTGTCGCTGATCTGGTCGGCGACCTTGTCGGGGTGACCTTCGGAGACGGACTCGCTGGTAAAGAGGAAGCTGCTGCGCGCCATGCGGGAAACCCCTGGACGATGATCGCGGTCGCTTAGGCCCCGCGCCGCCGCCGTGCAAGGCGTATAAAGCTTGCCTTATATCAAGCGCGGCTTCGGCGCAGGGCGACGGCCAGCGCGAGCAGCAGCGCACCGAAGGCGGCGCTCGTTCCGTGGGCGTAGCGCGCGAAGGGCGTCGGCGGCAGCGGCGGCGGCATCCGCGTCGACAGCGTCGCCCGCGTCCGCTGGGCAAGCGCCGCCACCACCCGGCCGTGCGCATCGATCACCGCGCTGATCCCGGTCGGCGTCGCCCGCGCGATCGGCAGCCCCTCCTCGATCGCGCGCAGCCGCGCCTGCTCGAGGTGCTGCGGCGGCCCCCAGGTGCCGAACCACGCGTCGTTCGAGATGTTGACGATCCACGCCGGGCGGTGTGCCTCGTCGACGACGGCGGCGGGAAAGACGATCTCGTAGCAGATCTGAACGCCCGCCGCGGGCAAGCCGGGCAGGTCGATCGTCCGCGGCCCCGGTCCAGGCAGGAAGTCGAGTGTGCCGGGCGTCAGCCGCGTCAGCCCCAGCCGGCTCATCAGCGGCCGGGCGGGGACGTACTCGCCAAGCGGCACAAGGTGCGCCTTGTCGTAGCGCCCCTGCAGCCGCCCCGCGCTGTCGAGGACGTACAGGCTGTTGGTCGCCGCCGCGGGCGAGCCGTCGGCATTGCGGATCAGCGCCTCGCCGCCGAACAGCAGCAGGTCGCCCGGCGACAGGATCGAGGCGAGCTGCGCCCGGACGTCGGGCCGCTCGGCGACGAGGTCGAGGATCGCCGACTCCGACCAGATGACGATCGCCTGCGGATGCGGCGACGGCCCGAGCGCCGCGCGCGATTGGGCGAGGTAGGTCGCGCGGTGCACGTCGGGGTCGTCGTACTTGTATTCCTGCCCCAGGTTCGGCTGGACGATGTGGACGAGGGGGCCGGTCAGCCGGGCGGGCGGGGGCAGGGCGGCGTCGGACAGCGCGACAAGGCTCGCGCCGACGACGAACACCAGCGCGCCGGCGAACAGCTGCTGCCCGATGCGCTCGCGCGCCCAGCCGGTGCCGACCTGCGCCACCGCTCCGCCGGCCAGCACCATCACCCCCGACAGGCCGAGCGCGCCGACCCACGCCGCGCCCTGCGCGATGCCACCCGCGTTCAGCCACGCCGTGCCGAGCGGATTCCACGCGAAGCCCGACAGCAGGTGGCCGCGCAGCCATTCGGCGAGCATCCACGCGGCGGCGAAGGCCGGCACGCGGCTCGACCCCGGCCACGGCCACGCCCGCGCCAGGCCGCTGGCGAGCGCCGGGTAGAGGGCCAGGAACATCGCCAGCAGGACGACCGTCACCCAGCCCATGAACGGCGGCAGCGCGGCCTGGTAGACGAAGGCGGTGGCGATCCAGCCAAGGCTGACGACGAACTGCGCGACCCCGAACAGCCACCCGGCGACCGCTGCCGCCCGGATGGTCGGCGCGCGGTCGACCAGCGCCACCAGCACCGCGACGGCGACGACTGTCAGCGGCCACGCGTCGATCGGTGCGAACCCGAGCGCCGACGCCGCACCGGCAAGGAGCGGCAGCAGGAAGCGGGCGGCGGGCATGGCCGCGCCGTCTAGCCGATGGCTCGGCGCACGCAAGCCGCCGCGCCGGTCAAACGGCGCGGCGGCAGCCTGTATTCTGCGCGGGTCGGCTCACGCCCTCGACACGCGATCGTCCGGACGACGATGCCACGCGCCGCCGGCGTCGCGCCGCTACTGCGGGTTCGCCGTCGTCGTGGTGACGGTCGTCGTCTTGTCGGCGACGACCGCCGGCGAGGCCGGTGTCGTCACGACGCGGCGGCGTGCCGCGTGGGCCGGTCGCACGGTCTTGCTCTCGGTCGTGGCGACCGTCGTGGTGGTCGCCGGGGGCTGCGGCGCGGGGGTCTCGACGACAACCGGCGGCGCGTTGCGGGCGGCTTCGGCCTGCGCCTGGGCGCTGGCGGCGGCGTCCTGCGCGGCGGCGGCGCGGGCGTTGGCGTCGGCCGCCGACTCCTGCGCCGAAGATGCGGCCGCCTCGGCGCTGCGGGCGCGCGCCGCCTCGGCCCCGACCAGCCGGTTCTGCCCATTGACGATGGCGCGGTCGGCGAGCTCGCCGGCGTGCTGGGCGTCGCTGATCGCCTCTTCCTTGCGGCCGCGCTGCAGCCGCGCCTCGGCCGAGGCGAGCGAATCGCGCGCCTGCGCCAGCGGCAGGCCGGCGGTGGTGTCGGCCCCGGCCTTGGCCGCCGCGTCGATCTTGGCCTGCGCCGCGGCGATCGCCTGGCGGGCGCGGTCAGCCTCGCCGGCGACGGCGGGCGTGGTGGTCGTCGCCAGCAGCAGCGCGAAGCCGGCGGCGTGGGCAAGGCGGTTGATACGCATCGACTTTACTCCCAAAGCGAATGGAACTGGCGCGGCAAACGACCGCCGCGCCGCGACGTTCCATCAGGGGCTTCAAGATGAACGGCGCTGTCGACAAGATGAACGGAGAACGAGGCCAGTAATGACGCAGACGCAGGACCCTGCCGCGGCGGTCAAGGCGATGATCGATCAATGGGTTAGTCTGTCGACCGCGCTGGCCGACCGCACCTTGTCGCGCGAAGGGGGCGCGGCCTTCGACCTTGCCGCGGTGGCGACGCCGATCTTGGGCGCGCTCAATCTGCCGACGCGGGCCGAGGTGCTCGCCGTCGGCGCGGCGGTGGCGGCA
>JAFARM010000017.1 GCA_019245455.1 Sphingomonadaceae bacterium
ACCGACGCACGCGCACGCCGATCGCGGCAACCTTCGCCGGCCGGTCGGGCAGCCCGGTCCACACGCCGACGCGGCCCGGGATGGTGCCGGCAGCAACGCCGAGCCGCGCGAGCGTCGCGACGATCCACCCCTCCAATGCGGCGACGAAGCAGCGGACGTCGCGACCCCGCCGTGTCAGGTCGAGCTGGACATAGACCACCCGCTGCCCTGGCCCGTGATAAGTGTAGCGCCCGCCGCGGCCGCTGGCGAATACCGGCAGCCGCGCATCGAGCAGTTCCTCCGCCCGCGCGCTCGTCCCCGCCGTGTAGAGCGGCGGGTGCTCGACCAGCCAGATCAGCTCGCGCGCCTCGCCGGCAGCGATCGCGGCGGCGCGCGCCTCTATCGCCGCGACCGCCTCCGGATAGCCGGTCAGCCCCGGCGCGACCCGCCACTCGACGCCCGTCACAGCGACGCGGCGAAGGCGCGGAGGTCCGCGAGGAACAGCTCGGGCTCCTCCAGGCTGGCGAAGTGGCCACCGCGCGGCATGACGGTATAGCGGACGAGGTTGTACCCGCGCTCGACCATCGCGCGCGGCGGGAAGGCGAGCAGGTCCTTGGGGAACACCGCCGCCGCCGTCGGCACCTCGACCCGCCGATCATGGGGAATGGCGAAGCCGCCCTCGGCGAACATTCCGGCGTAGAGCCAGGCGGCCGTGTTGAAGCTGCGCGTCGTCAGGTAGATCATGATATTGGTCAGCATCGTGTCGAGGTCGAACGGCGGGTCGACGAAGCCGTTGCGACCGTTGCCGAGATCGGCCCAGCCGGCGAACTTCTCGGCGAACCACGCGGCGACGCCCATCGGCGAGTCCATCATCGCGAAGCCGAGGCTCTGCGGCTTCGTCCCCTGCACCTGCAGATAGGCGGTCTCGGTTGCCCGGATCCGCTGCGCCTTGGTCAGCCACTTCGTCTCTTCCGGCGTCGTCGGGCGCATATCGGCCGGGCGCAGGCCGAAGCCCGACAGGTGGAGCGCCGCGACGCGCGCGCTGTCGAGCCCGATCCAGCCGCCGATGACGCAGCCCCAGTCGCCGCCCTGGTAGAGGTACCGCTCGTAGCCAAGCACCCCCATCAGCGCATCGTAATACCCGGCCATTGCCCGCGGCCCGACCGGGCGCGGCGGCTTGTCGGACCAGGCATAGCCCAACAGCGACGGAGCAACGACATGGAACGCCGGCCCATCCTCCACCTCCGGTTCCGCCAGTCGGTCGATCACGCGATCGAACTCCACGATCGACCCCGGCCAGCCATGGGCGATGAGCAGCGGGCGCGCATCCGGGCGCGACGAGCGGCGGTGAACCGCGTGAAGCCATAGCCCGCCCGCGACCTCGACCCGAACGTGCGGGTGCCGGTTTAGCCGCGCCACGGCCGCCGGCCAGTCGAACGTCTCCAGCCAATAGGCGCGCAGCCGCTCCATATAGCTGCGGTTCGCGCCATAGGCCCAGCCGGCGTCGACCGGCTCCTCGAAGAAGCGATAGGCGACGACGCGGTCGCGGATCCACGCCGCCTCGTCGGCCGCAACGGGGATGGTGAAGGGTTCCACGCTCATGCCGCCCGTCGCTCCCTGCGTGCACCGCCGATCAGGTCGGCGGCCTTCTCCGCGATCATGATCGTCGGCGCGTTGGTGTTGCCGCTGACCAGGTACGGCATCACCGAGGCGTCGACGACGCGCAAGGCCCCGACGCCGCGCACGCGCAGCTCACCGTCGACGACGCTCGCCGCGTCCGCCCCCATGCGGCAGGTGCCGACCGGGTGGTAGATCGTCTCCGCCCACTCCCGCACCGCCGCCACCAGCGTCTCGCGCGCGGTCGCCCCCGCCGGCGGCCACAGCCGCTCGCCGCGATACGGCGCGAACGCCGGCGCGTCGCCGATCCGCTGCGCCAGCGCGATGCCGGCGATGAGCGTCTCCCAGTCCTGCGGCGCCGACAGGTAGCGCGGGTCGATCTTCGGGTGCGCGAGCGGGTCGGGCGTGGCGAGGCGGATCGTGCCGCGGCTCTCGGGGCGAAGCTGGCAGACGTGGATCTGGTAGCCGTGCTCGGCGGGCAGCGTGCCGCGCCCGTGCGGATTGCCGCGCACCGGCATGAAGTGCAGCTGGATGTCGGGCGCGGCGAGCCCCTCGCGCGTCGACAGGAACGCGCCGACCGGCGTCGGGATATAGCTCGCGGTGCCGCCGCGGCCGAACTGCCACGCTGCCAAGGCCCTGATCTTGTTGATAAGACGGCTGTTGGCGTTGAGCGTGATCGGCTGGGTGCAGGCCCATTGCACGATGACGTCGAGGTGGTCCTGCAGGTTCTCGCCGACCGCGGGCAGGTCGCGCACGACCTCCACCCCATGCTCGCGCAGGTGCGCCGCCGGGCCGATGCCCGACAGCATCAGCAGCTGCGGCGAATTGATCGTGCCGCCGCACAGGACGACCTCGCGCGCCGCGACCGTCTCGCGCGCGCCGGCCCGGCGGTAGGCGACGCCCGTCGCGCGGCCGCCTTCGACCGTCACCCGTTCCGCCTGGACGCCGGTGCGCACCTCGAGGTTCGGCCGACCCAGCGCCGGTGTCAGGTACGCCCGCGCCGCCGACCAGCGGCTTCCGTCCTTGACCGTGCAGTCGTAGCGCCCCGCGCCCTCGAAACGCGGCCCGTTGAAGTCGTCGGTCCGCGCGAACCCCGCCTCCGCCGCCGCCTCCAGGAACACGTCGTTCAGGACGTGCGGCAGGCAGCGCGTGCTGGTGTGGAGCGGCCCGCCCTCGCCGTGCCAGTCGTCGCTCCCCCGCTCGCTGTGCTCGGCGCGGCGGAAATAGGGGAGGACATCGCTCCACCCCCAGCCGGTCAGCCCGGTCTGCGCCCAGCGGTCGTAGTCGCTGGCGTGGCCGCGGATATAGACCATGCCGTTGATCGACGACGACCCGCCGAGCACCCGCCCGCGCGGCCAGTAGAGGCGGCGGTTGTCGAGCTCGGCCTGCGGCTCGGTCCAATAGCTCCAGCCGTGCGGGCTGTTCTTCTCCGGCGGCAGGATCTGCGCCAGACCCGCGGGCATATGGATCATCGCGCCCTTGTCACGCCCACCCGCCTCGAGCAGCAGGACGCGCGTTCCGGGATCGGCCGACAGGCGGTTGGCCAGCACGCACCCGGCCGACCCGGCGCCGACGATGACGAAGTCGAACGGTTCGGCCATCCGTCGCTACCCCGAGTGCTGTTTGAGGTCAGGCTAGCGGATCGGGCGCACGCGGCCAAGCCGTGCTCCGCCCCTCTCCGCTCCAGCGTCGAGGTGTGACGAATGC
>JAFARM010000030.1 GCA_019245455.1 Sphingomonadaceae bacterium
AGCCTGCGCGTGTCGGACAATATCGAAGGGTATATCCTCGGCGAATATTCGAACAGCGAGGTCGATCCAAGGCTCGCGCCCTCGGCAATCCGGCAGCGCCAGCCCTATGGCGCGCCGCCCAGCGCCGCATCGAACAATCCAGGCATCGTCCTGCCGGTCTATGTCTGCTCGGCAGGCGTGAACTGCACCACCGCCGCCGACCGCCGCCTCAACCCGAACAACCCGTTCGCGGCGGCTTATGCCAACGATCCCACCAACGGCGCGGCGCGGATCTATTACCTGTTCGGCGACATCACGGCGGGGTCGAACCGCAACAACGAGGTCATCCGCGGTGCGGCCGGCCTGAACGGCAGCTTCGGCGACGGCTTCAACTGGCGCGTCGAGGGCGTGCTGGCGCGCGACAATATCCGCATCGACGCGTTCGGCATTCCGAACATCGCCGGGCTGCGGCAGGTGGTGAACACCGGCACCTATAATTTCGTCGATCCGACGCAGAACAGCGCTGCCGTTCGCAACATCGTCGCCCCGGTCATCACGGCGGTCGGCAATACCACGTTGGGCTCGATCGACGGGTCGATCAGCAAGGCGTTGTTCCAGCTGCCCGGCGGCGCGCTGCAGGTGCTGATCGGCGGGCAGTATCGCCGCGAGACGCAGAATTATCCGGGCCTCAATCCGAACCTGCTCAACTATGCCAACACCGCCGCCGCCTTCGGCAAACGCTCGGTGGAGGCCGGCTATTTCGAAATCAACGCGCCAGTGTTGAACAATCTCGAGATCAACGGATCGGGCCGGTACGACAATTATTCGGAAGGGTTCAGCCACTTCTCGCCCAAGATCGGCGCCAAGTTCACGCCCGTCCGGCAGTTCGCGATTCGCGGCACCTATTCCGAAGGCTTCCGTGCACCGACCTTCGCCGAAAGCAATCCGCGGTCGAGCTATCCGGGTTTCGTGACCTACCAGCCGCCAGCGAACTTCGTCGCGGCGCATGGCGGCTCGGGCAACCCGTATTCGCAGTCGTACAGCATTGGCGGCGGCTTCTCGGGCAACCCGAACCTGCGGCCGGAAAAGTCGACCAGCTTCACCGCCGGCGCGATCTTCCAGCCGGTGCGCTGGTTCAGCTTTACGGTCGATTATTATAATGTGAAGAAGACCGACGTGATCGTGGCCGGCCCGAACGCGGGCCAGGCACGCGCGAACTATTATGCCGGACTACCGCTGCCGGCGGGCTACACGATCGGCGCGCTCGACGCCGTCGATCCGTTGTTCCCGAACGCGCAGCCGCGTGTGTTGGTGATCAACGGGCCCTATGTGAACGCTGGTTACTTCAAGACCTCGGGCCTCGACTTCGCCGCGACCGTCAGCGCGCCGATCACGAACGATATCAAGTTCACCAGCCGCCTCGATCTGTCGACGATCCTGAAGTTTGATGTCGATTTCGGCGACGGCGTGGTCCGCAAATATGCGGGCACGATCGGGCCGTACGAGCTGTCATCGGGCGCGGGCACGCCGAAGTGGCGCGGCAACTGGCAGAACACGATCGAATATGGTCCGTTCTCGCTGACCGCGACGACCTATTATGTCTCGCCGATCAAGCAGGTCGGCGCGGATGATCTGTCGCCGGTCAATGGCCAGATCGACTATTCGTGCGCGGGATCGGCCTCGGCCTTCTACCCCTATCCCGACGCTGCTTCGACGCAGAAATACTGCACGATCCGGCGGTTCACCTATTCCGACCTCAACCTGACCATCAAGGGGACCGACAAGTTCTCGTTCTACATGATCGTCAACAATTTTACCAACGAGCGCGCGCCGCTCGCGGTGTCGTCCTATTCGGGGACCAACTATCTGCCGACCTGGCATTATGCCGGTGTCATCGGCCGCGTGTTCCGGGCGGGCGCGAACTTCAAGTTCTGATCCGCGCCTGATCGACCTTAAAGGGCGGTTCCCTTGCGGGAGCCGCCCTTTTCTTGTCAGCCGACGGTCAGCGCCAGCGCGCCGTCGCCCTCGTCGACATGGACGGTCTGCCCGTCGCGGACGCCGCCCGACAGGATCAGGTCGGCGAGCGGGTCCTGGAGGTAGCGCTGCACCGCGCGCTTCAAGGGCCGCGCACCATAGACCGGGTCATAGCCGACACGGCCCAGCCACGCCCGCGCCGCGTCGGTCAGGTCGATCGCGATCTTGCGGTCGGCGAGCAGCTTGCCGACGCGCGCCACCCG
>JAFARM010000053.1 GCA_019245455.1 Sphingomonadaceae bacterium
GAGAAGGTCGCGAGCCCCGAACGCCTGCGCTTGCTCCTGATCCTGACCGTCGTCGACATCCGCGCCGTCGGGCCCAACGTTTGGAACAACTGGAAGGCGCAGCTTCTGCGCGACCTGTACGACGCCGCCGAGGAGGTGCTGCGCCTCGGCCATAAGCAGACCGGGCGGCAGGAACGCATCGCCGCCAAGCAGGCGACGCTGGCGAAGGAGCTCGAGTGGCCGGCGGAAGAATTCGCCGCCTATGCCAGGCGCCACGCCGACGCCTATTGGATCGCCGAACAGGGCGACGTGTTGTTCCGGAACGCCATCCTCGTCGAGCGCGCCGACGCCGCCCGCACCGCGCTCGCCATCGGCATGGAGGTCGATGCCGCCAGCGGTACGACGCTCGTCACCGTCTATGCCGCCGACCACCCGGGCCTGTTCTACCGCATCGCCGGCGCAATCTCGCTTGGCGGCGCGAGCATCGTCGATGCGCGCATCCACACGACGCGCGACGGGCAGGCGCTCGACAACTTCGTCGTCAGCGACCCCCTCGGCCGCCCCTTCGCCGAGCCCGAGCAGCTGGCACGGCTGAAGCGGATGATTGAGGACGTGCTGACCGGCCGCGTCCGCCTCGCCGACCGCCTCGCCGCGCGGCCCCTCGCCCGGAGGCGCGCCGAGGCGTTCCGCGTCGAGCCCAACGTGCTGATCGATAACAAGGCGTCGAACCGCTACACGGTGATCGAGGTCAACGCGCTCGACCGCCCGGCACTGTTGTGGTCGCTGACCCACGCGTTGTTCGCCGCGCGTCTGGCGATCCACTCGGCCCACATCGCCACCTATGGCGAGCGCGCGGTCGACGTCTTCTACCTGACCGACCTGACCGGCGCCAAGGTCGAGGATGCGGCGCGGCTGAAGGGCATCGAGAAGCGCCTCCTCGACCTCGCGACGACGCACCGCCCGGAGATGCTTGCGGCGGAGTGACCTCTCCTCTCCCGCTTGCGGGAGAGGCGGCTCGCGCGCCAGCGCGGCGGGTGAGGGTGTGCCTCAGGCTGGAAAGGCACCACGGTACCCCCTACCGCGACCCCACACCCTCACCCCGGGCCGCGCCTGCAGGCGCGTCTCTCGCCCTCTCCCGCAAGCGGGCGAGGGAGGCTATAGCTCGTCGGGAGGAGCCGCGCGCATGACCACCATCGACGACTGGGCGAAGCTGGCGGCGAAGGAGGTCAAGGGGCGTGACCTTACCTGGCACACGCCCGAAGGCATCGCGGTCAAGCCGCTCTACACCGCCGCCGACACCGCCGACCTCGACCCCGGCCTGCCCGGGTTCGCGCCGTTCACCCGGGGGGTGAAGGCGACCATGTACGCCGGGCGGCCGTGGACCATCCGCCAGTATGCGGGCTTCTCGACGGCCAAGGAGTCGAACGCCTTCTACCGCCGCAACCTCGCCGCCGGGCAGAAGGGATTGAGTGTCGCCTTCGACCTCGCCACCCACCGCGGCTATGACAGCGACCACCCGCGCGTGTCGGGCGACGTCGGCAAGGCGGGCGTTGCGATCGACTCGGTCGAGGACATGAAGATCCTGTTCGACGGCATCCCGCTCGATCAGATGTCGGTCTCGATGACGATGAACGGCGCGGTGATCCCCACCCTCGCCTTCTTCATCGTCGCCGCCGAGGAGCAGGGGGTGCGGCCCGATCAGCTCGAAGGCACGATCCAAAACGACATCCTGAAGGAGTTCATGGTCCGCAACACCTATGTCTATCCGCCCGAACCGTCGATGCGGATCGTCGCCGACATCATCGCCTTCACCGCGGCCAAGATGCCGAAGTTCAACTCGATCTCGATCAGCGGCTATCATATGCAGGAAGCCGGCGCGACGCAGCTGCAAGAGCTCGCGTTCACCTTGGCGGACGGCATGGAGTACGTCCGGGCCGCCATGGCCCGCGGGCTCGACGTCGACGCCTTCGCGCCGCGGCTGTCCTTCTTCTTTGCCATCGGCATGAACTTCTTCATGGAGGTGGCGAAGCTCCGCGCCGCGCGGACGCTGTGGAGTCGGATCATGGCCGGGTTCGGCGCCAAGGACCCGAAGTCGCTGATGCTCCGCACCCACTGCCAGACGAGCGGCGTCAGCTTGCAGGAGCGCGACCCTTACAACAACGTCGTCCGCACGACCGTCGAGGCGCTGGCGGCCGTGCTCGGCGGCACGCAGTCGCTCCACACCAATGCCTTGGACGAGGCGATCGCCCTGCCGACCGACTTCTCGGCCCGCATCGCCCGCAATACGCAGTTGGTGCTGGCCGAGGAGACCGGCGTCACCCGCGTGGTCGATCCGCTGGGCGGCAGCTATTACGTCGAGGCGCTGACCGCCGAGCTGGTCGACAAGGCGTGGGCGATGATCGAGGAGATCGAGGCGCAGGGCGGCATGACCGCGGCGGTCGCCAGCGGCCGGCCGAAGATGGCGATTGAGGAAGCCGCCGCCGCCAAGCAGGCGGGCATCGACCGCGGCGAGACCGTCGTCGTCGGCGTCAACAAGTATCAACCGGCGGCCGAGGAGGAGATCCCGATCCTCGACGTCGACTCCGAGGCGGTGCGCGACGGCCAGATCGCCCTCCTCGCCGAGGTGCGGGCGAAGCGCGACGCTGGCGCGGCCGAGGCGGCGCTCGAAGCCCTGCGGCAGGGTGCGGCGTGCGACGCCAACCTGCTCGCGCTCGCCGTCGACTGCGCCCGCGCGAGGTGCACGCTGGGCGAGATCAGCGCAGCGATGGAGGACGTGTTCGGCCGCCACGCGGCGGTGCAGCGGCTCGTCACCGGCGTCTATGGCGCGGCCTATGGCGGCGATCCCGGTTATGGCCGCGTGCAGGAAGGGATCGCCGCCTTCGTCCGCCGGCGCGCGCGCAGACCGAAGGTCTTCATCGCCAAGATGGGACAGGACGGCCACGACCGCGGGGCGAAGGTCGTCGCCTCCGCCTACGCCGACCTCGGCTTCGAGGTGACGGTCGGCCCGCTGTTCCAGACGCCCGCCGAAGCCGCCGCCATGGCGATGGCCGAGGACGTCGACATCGTCGGCGCGTCGAGCCTCGCCGCCGGGCACAAGGCGCTGGTGCCGGCACTCATCGCCGCCCTGCGCGACGCCGGCCGCGCCGACATCCGCGTCGTCGCCGGCGGCGTCATCCCGGCGCAGGACTACGACTTCCTCCGCGCCGCCGGCGTCGCCGGCATCTACGGGCCCGGCACCAACCTGGTCGAGGCCGCCGCCGACCTGCTCCGCCTGCTCGGCCACAACCTGCCGCCGGAGGGCCTCGATGAGGCGGCGGAATGACCGACCGTGACGGCCACCCGGCCGCGCCCCATCACCATCGCCGCCACTACCGGCACCGGCACCACGCCACGCCGCACGGTCCGGCCCACTTGCCGCCGCCGGCGCACCCGCGCGTCGCCGCCAGCACGCCGCCACCCGGCGAGTTCGCGCTCTGGTGGCACGAGGTCGAGGACGAGCTGAAGGCCGTCTACCTCGCCCACGCCGGCCGCGCCACCGACCTGCTCCGCCGCTGGTTCGACCACGACGCGCCCGCGCCGGGGACCGCCTATGGCGTGCCGCCACCGGCACCGAAGGCGACCGGCCACCGGCTGGGCAATCTGTCGATGCAGCACGAGACCGGTCACTTTCCAGGTGAGGAAGCGGCTGCCGCGGCGACTGTCTCGGACGGCAAGGGCGATCCCGGCGGCAAGTCCTACGGGGCCTATCAGCTCAATTCGGCGCGAGCCAAGGGTGCCGTCGTCCTGACCTTCCTGCGCGAAGAGGGGGCTCGCTGGGCTCCGGGATTTGCTGGCACCGATCCGACGGTAGCCGGAGCGTTCGAGAGGGAATGGAAGCGGATCGCCGCCGCCGAGCCCGATGCCTTCTTCGCGGCGCAGCACGACTTCATCAAACGCTCTCACTACGATCGCGTCGTCACCAAGGTGCTGAAGGAGGCCAAGATCGATATCGACAAGGGCGGCGACGCGGTTCGCGATGTCGTCTGGTCGATGTCCGTTCAGCACGGCGGCGCAGCCAAAATCGTCGAGACGGCCTTGGGCAAGGTGGCCGGTATGGGCCACATCGGCGAACGCGACTATGACCGGACGCTGATTAATGCCCTGTACGACGCGCGCGAAGCCTATGTCATCAAGATCAAGCAGCCGGGGCTGGTCAAGCGCTACAAGAAGGAACGTGCCAATGCTCTCAAGATGCTCGATGCTTCTGGCGCTGGCCACCCTTAGTGCAGCCGGCGCGGCTGCGGCCGCCCCGAAGGATCCCGTGCTCGACGCCTGCCTTGACAAGGCGGACGGCGTTACCGTCGCGATGCACAACTGCTATGCTGCCGGCTTCCAGCGCGCCGACGCGCGGCTGAATGCTGTGTATCGACGAGCGCTGAAGGAGCTTGAGCCGCCGGTGCGGGCACGCCTCGTCGCAGCGCAGCGGGCGTGGGTGACGTTCCGTGACCTCGATTGCCGGGTCGCGGCGGAGCGCGAGGCGGGCGGGTCGATGGCCCCCCTCGCCATCGACGAGTGCGCAATCCGGCATACGCTGGTGCGGATCGACGACCTCAGCGACGGCAAGTGAGCCCTCCATGTCCGTTCTCCATACCCTCACCGGCCACGTCCGCGATCTCGGTGGCTTCTCCGTCGCGCGCGTCCTGCCGCAGGCAGCGCTGCGCCACGTCGGGCCGTTCGTCTTCTTCGACCATCTCGGTCCCGCCGACTTCGCGCCGGGCCAGGGCATCGACGTGCGACCACACCCGCATATCGGGCTGGCGACGGTCACGTACCTGTTCGAAGGAAGCCTCGGCCACCGCGACAGCCTCGGCACGGTCGTCGACATCGCGCCCGGCGCGGTCAACTGGATGACGGCAGGGCGCGGCATCGTCCATTCGGAGCGCACGCCGCCCGGCCCTCGTGCGACGGGGCAGCGAATGCACGGCATCCAGTCGTGGGTCGCGCTGCCCGACGATCACGCCGAGGCCGAGCCTGCCTTCGCCCACCACCCCGCCGACACGCTGCCGAGCATCACCTTCGGCGGGGCGAAGCGGACGCTGATCGCCGGCACCGCCTTCCACGCGACGTCGCCGGTCAACGCCTTGAGCCCGATGTTCTACATCGACATCGAGGCGGAAGCCGGCGCGTCGGTGGCGCTGCCCGGCGAGCACGAGGAGCGCGCTGTGTATGTCGTGTCCGGCGCGATCGAACTCCACGGGACACGCTACGAGCGCGGCACGATGGTCGTCGTCGCGCCGGGCGGCGAAGTCGCCCTCACCACGCCCGAGCCGACCCGCGCGATGCTGCTCGGCGGGGCGAGCGTCGGGCCGCGCCACATCGAATGGAACTTCGTCAGCGGCTCGCGCGAGCGGATCGAGGCGGCCAAGGCCGACTGGGTCGCGGGCCGCTTCCCGCGCGTGCCCGGCGAACACGAGTTCATCCCGCTCCCCGGCAGCCCGGCGGCGGTGGCGGAGGGGACGCCGACGAGCTGAGGCGCGGGGGACGCCCACGGTCTCTCCGCCGCCGCCCCCCCGGCGCGCGGACTTCCACCGCTCGGCCGTCCGCGATAAGACGGTGGCCATGTTCGTCCCCCTGACCGACACCGTCGCCGTCGCCGGCCAGCTCGCCCCGGCCGACCTCGCCGTCGCCGCGGCCGCCGGGTACACGACCGTCGTCAACAACCGCCCCGACGGCGAGGAGCCGGGCCAACCGGCGGGTGCCGATATGCGGGCCGCAGCCGAGGCGGCGGGACTCGGCTATGCCGCCATCCCCATCGGACACGCCGGGCTCGGCATGGCCGAGGTCGCGGCGATGGTCGCCGTGCTCGACCGCGCCGGGGGGCCGGTGCTCGCCTTCTGCCGCTCGGGCACGCGCTCGGCCAACCTATGGGCGCTGGCCGAGGCGCACCGCGGCGGCGAAACGGAGACGATCATCACCGCCTGCGCGCGCGGACGCTATGACGTGTCGGGCCTTCGCCCGGTGCTGATGCGGCTCGCGGCGGGGCACGGCGGCGCGTCGGCATGATCTTCACCTCGATCATCGGCATTCTGACGCTGGTCCTGCTCGCCCGCGCACTCGGCTTCGGCCGCAACCCCGCGCTCGACGAGGCGACGGCGCGCGAGCAGGCGGAGGCGGCGCTGCCCGGCTTCGTCGCCGCGCGGGCCGAGGTCGACGAGGCCACCCGCACCGCCCGCGTCACCGGCCGCGACGGGCGCGTGGCGACGGTGCTGCCTCACGGCGACCGCTGGGTAGTCCGCGCGGCATGACGCTCCCCGATCCGGTATCGATGGCGACGCCGGCATTTATCGCACTGGTGATGGTCGAGATGGTCGCCGTCCGCCTCGGTGCGCGCGGCGACTATGACTGGCGCGACGCCTTCACCTCGCTGACGATGGGGTTCGGCTCGACCATCGCCGCGATCCTGTTCGGCGGCACGATCGTCGCGGCGTACGAGGCGGCGGCGCGCCTCCACCTGTTCGACATCCCGATCACCTGGTGGTCGGGCGTGCTGTGCTTCGTCGTCGACGACCTCGCCTATTATGCCTTCCACCGCAGCGCGCACCGCGTCCGCTGGTTCTGGGCGAGCCACGTCATCCACCATTCGAGCCAGCACTATAACCTGACGACGGCGCTGCGGCAGACGTGGACGGGCTTCTGGTCGCTGTCCTTCGCCTTCCGCCTGCCGCTGCTGCTGATCGGCTTCGACGTGCGGCTGGTGCTGTTCGTGGCCGGGCTCAACCTGATCTACCAGTTCTGGATCCACACCGAGACGGTCGGCCGCCTGCCCGCGCCGCTCGAGTGGCTACTCAACACGCCGTCGCACCACCGCGTCCACCACGGCAGCAACCCGCGCTACCTCGACCGCAACTATGGCGGCGTGTTCATCGTCTGGGACCGGCTGTTCGGCACCTTCGAACCCGAGGAGGAGCCGGTGCGCTACGGCCTCGTCCACAACATCGCCAGCTTCAATCCCGTGGTCACGGCGACGCACGAGTGGGTGGCGATCGGCCGCGACCTGTGGCGGGCGCGGACGTGGCGCGGACGTTGGATGGCGCTGCTCGGCCCGCCGGGCTGGCGCGAGGACGGGCGGGGTAGCACAGCCGACGACATCCGCGCGGCGTGGGCGGCGAAGGGCGCGCCGGCGGAGTAGGTGCCTCCCCTCCCATTCAGGGGAGGGGCGAGAGACGGGCGAAGCCCGGATCCGGCGGTGGGGCGATGCGGGAGGCTTTGGTCAGCCGCTGACTTCCCCACCCCCGGCCCCTCCCCTGAAGGGGAGGGGAGATTATGCCGGCTTCCTGCAGCGATACGCGAACTGATCCGTGTGCCCGCGGATCGCCGGATCGAACACGTTCTTGCTGTGGTCGTCGGCCGGGTTCGCGAGCACCTTGGTTTCGCCGTCGAAGACGAAGCCGGCGGCTGTTACCTCGGCCTTGACCACCGCGGGGTCGATGCGATGCAGCGTGCTTGTCACGTTCGCCGGTGCACCCGGTGCTGCGACGTGATCGACGATGACATAATAGCCGCCTGGCTTCAGCGCATTGAAGATCGCCTTGTTGACCGCCGGCAGCATTTCGGGCGGCGCGTTGTGGATGTCGTGGTAGTTCTGGGCGGTCCACACGACATCGGCACCGCGCACCGCAGGATCGGTGAGGTTGGCGATCACCGTGACGTTGCCGTACGTCGCATTGAGCGCGCCGATCGCCGCAGCACCAGCGGGATCGTGTTCGGCGGCGATGGTCGGCACGTCGGCGACGACGGTGCCGCCGGGCTTGACGGCCGCCGCGAACATTCGCGTGAAATAGCCGTGGCCGGGGATGAAATCGACGACCTTCATGCCCGGCCCGATGTGGGCGAAGGCGAGCATCTCGGCTGGACGGCGCGCGGGGTCGCGAGCGATGTCCTCGGCCGGGCGGTTGGGGTCGGCCGGCAGGGGCTGGGCGAAGGCCGCTCCGGCGATCGTCGCGGCGAACAGGCAGGCGGTCAGACGGCGCATGGTTGATCTCCCCTTATTTCGCCCGCCCTTACGCTTACGCAACGAGGGTGCGAAGCCCTATCGCACATTCGGCAGGCTCTTGACGAAGCGCGCGTCGGCCAAAGCCTGCAGGTCGCCGCCGCCGCGCCGAACCAGGCTGATGCCTTCGATGGTGACGACGTCGGGCCGCAGCAGCCGCGCGTGGAGCGAATAGCCGAGGTCATACAGCGCCAAGTCGGTCGCCGTCAGCGCGCCGGCGACGTAGGTCGTCTCGATGACGACCGGCAGGCGATGGCGGCCACTGTGCAGCTTCACGTCCTTCAGTGCGGAACGGAGACCGGCTTCGAACCAGATGGCGTCGATGTGCGGGTTGCCCGTCGTCTCGACCGCGTCGGCTTTGACCATCGTCGGGAAGCGAACCGACTGTGTCTGCACGACCTGATCGGCACCGGCCGCCTTCAGCGCGATACGGTCGCCGCCGCGATCGACGGTGCCGGTCAGCGTCAGCGGCGCGATCCGCGCGGGAGGCGGCGCGGCGGTCGCCGCCTTGCGCTCCTGGTGCGTGTCCCAGTAGCTGAGCGCCGAGACGATCAGCGCGCAGATGCCGACGATCTCGCCCAAGGTGATCCAGCGGCGGCGCGAGCGCGCCTGTTCTGATTCGCTCATCGCCGGCTGCGCCCGTCGTTCGGGACGCGCCGTGGCCGCCGTAAGTTCGCAAAGTTCACGGTGCCACGCTCGTGATCTGGACCCGCGGCGCACCCTGCGACCGGCTCGGGACGCTGGTGGGGAGCGAGGGACAAGGCGGACAGAGCGAACGTCATGCCCGTTATCTACCTTGGACGCGGGGCTGTAGGACAGGCAAAAAAGGGCCGGACGGTCGCCCGTCCGGCCCAGTCGGTTTTCCTTGGGGAGGAACCGGTCAGTAGTTGTAGGCACGCTCGCCGTGCGCGGTGATGTCGAGGCCCTCGCGCTCGGCATCATCGGCGGGACGCAGGCCGATCGTCTTCTTGAGGAGGAAGAACAGGACGAACGACACGCCGCCCGACCACACCAGCGTGATGCCGACCGCCTCGAGCTGGGTGATGAGCTGCGCCGCCATGTCGTAGGTGCCGGCGACGCCCGGGAACTTGGTATAGTCGACAAAGCCCTGCCCGCCGAGCGACGGCGCGGCGACGATCGCCGTGCCCAATGCGCCGACGATGCCGCCGATGCAGTGGACGCCGAACACGTCGAGGGTGTCGTCGTACTTGAACATCGCCTTCACCTTCGAAACGAAGAAGAAGCAGATCGGCGACACCACCAGCCCGAGGACGATCGACGTCATCGGCGCGGCATATCCGCTTGCCGGCGTGATGGCGACGAGCCCGGCGACCGCGCCCGAGGCGGCGCCGAGCATCGACGGCTTGCCGTGGACGAGCTGGTCGACCAGCGCCCAGCTGACCGCGGCCGCCGCCGTGGCGACGAAGGTGTTGATGAAGGCGACCGCCGTCACCCCGTTCGCCTCGAGGTTCGAGCCGGCGTTGAAGCCGAACCAGCCGACCCACAGCAGCGACGCGCCGATCATCGTCATGGTCAGCGAGTGCGGCGGCGTCGCCTCCTTGCCGAAGCCCAGCCGCGGGCCGATGACGATCGCGCCCATCAGCCCGGCGATGCCGGCGTTGATGTGGACGACGGTGCCGCCGGCGAAGTCGAGTGCGCCCTTCAGCCACAGGTAGCCGCCATCGTTCGGCGTGTCCGGGATGAAATCGGGCCCGGCGAAGTACCAGACCATGTGCGCGATCGGGAAATAGACGATCGTCATCCAGGCGACCATGAAGATCATCAGCGGCGTGAAGCGCACCCGCTCGGCGAAGGCACCGACGCTCAGCGCCGGCGTGATGCAGGCGAACGTCATCTGGAAGATGACGTAGGCGTATTCGGGGATGTAGACGTTGTTTGAGAAGGTCGCGGCGTAGGTCGAGGCGCTGACCCCCATCAGCATCGCCTTGGAGAAGCCGCCGACGAACGGCGAGCCGCCGGTGAACGCCATCGAATAGCCCCAGCAGCACCAGACCAGCGCGGCGATCGACACGATCATGAACACCTGCATCAGCACGCTGAGCATATTCTTCGTCCGCACCAGCCCGCCGTAGAACAGGGCGAGCGCCGGCACCGACATCATCAGCACCAGCGCCGACGACACCAGCATCCAGGCGGTGTCTCCCTTGTTGACCATGTCGGCCTGCTGCACCGCGGTCGGGGCCTTGATGAGGGCGGGCGCGGCCCACGCCGGGGCGGCGGCGAGCGCCGCTCCGACGCCTGCGAGAAATGTCCTGAATTTCATCGGTATCGGCCCCCTTACAGCGCGGTTTCGTTGGTTTCGCCGGTGCGGATGCGGACCGCATGAGCGATGTCGGCGATGAAGATCTTGCCGTCGCCGATGCTGCCGGTGTGCGCGGTCGTCTGGATCGTCTCGACGACGCTCGTGGCGATGTCGTCGGCGACGACGACCTCGAGCTTGATCTTGGGCACCATGTTGGTCGTGTATTCGGCGCCCCGGTAGATCTCGGTCTGGCCCTTCTGCCGGCCGAAGCCCTTCACTTCGCTCACCGTCATGCCTTGGACGCCAGCGGCGGTCAGCGCCTCGCGTACCTCGTCGAGCTTGAACGGCTTGATGATGGCGATGATCAGTTTCATGGGCGCGGCCCCCTCGCGGTCGATACCTACGTTACGCAAGGGCCGTGCCAAAGGACCGCTGCTGCTGCGGTGCAGCAACGAGAGGGCTGACGTGATGAAAAAGCGGGCGGCTGGCGCAAAGGCTGCCCGATATTCAGGCGGCGGCAGGCTGCTGCGCTGCTGCTGGCGCGCGCGGTCGATCCGAGCACGGGTGCTGCGGGCGCAGGCCAGCATCTACGCTTGTCACAGGGGCAGGCCTATCCGCTCGCACCGGCATAGATGCTGGCCTGCGCCAGCATGACACTCGGTCTATTCGTCCGCGAGCAGCGCCCGCGCCGCTGCCTCGTCGGCCTCGTCGACCATCAGCCGGACCCCCGACACGCCGCTGCCGATGACCGAGGCAATGCCGGCGTCGAACAGCACGGCGTCGATGCCCGCCGCCTCCAGCCGCCCGCGGGCGATGGCGGCGGCGTTGGCGTCGAACAGGGTGGCGGCGACGACGAGGGGCATCAGGCAGGACCGCTCATGCTGAGCCTGTCGAAGCACGCACCACCCCATGCGCGTGCTTCGACAAGCTCAGCATGAGCGGCTCGAAAAAGGTCTCGTCACGCCGCCGTGCCGCCGCCCCCGCCGCGTCAAGCGGCGGTCCCGCCAACCGTCAGCCCCTCGATCAGCAGCGTCGGCTGGCCCACCCCCGCCGGCACCGACTGCCCGGCCTTGCCGCAGGTGCCGACGCCCTCGTCGAGCGCGAGGTCGTTGCCGATGGCCTTGACCCGCGTCAGCACGTCGGGGCCGTTGCCGATCAGGGTCGCCCCCTTGATCGGCGCGCCCAGTCGGCCGTTCTCGATGCGGTACGCCTCGGTGCAGGTGAAGACGAACTTGCCGCTGGTAATGTCGACCTGCCCGCCGCCGAAGCTCCGGGCATAGATGCCCGACTTCGCCGAGCGCAGGATCTCGCCCGGGTCCTCGGTCCCTGCCAGCATGAAGGTGTTGGTCATCCGCGGCATCGGCGCGTGGGCGAAGCTCT
Organism: Sphingomonadaceae bacterium; assembly: GCA_019245455.1. GTDB lineage: Bacteria > Pseudomonadota > Alphaproteobacteria > Sphingomonadales > Sphingomonadaceae > Polymorphobacter_B. The sequence goes on from JAFARM010000053.1 coordinate 11,652, forward strand.
CGCGCCGGCCGTTACCCGTCGCCGCCACGCCCATCAGCCGCGCGTTCAGCCGGTCCTGCATATAGCCCTTGAGGATGCCGTTCTCGATCAGCACGGTCTCCTGCGTCGGCGTGCCCTCGTCGTCGATCGAGAGCGAGCCGCGACGATCGGGGATGGTGCCGTCGTCGATGACCGTGACACCCGGCGCCGCGACGCGCTCGCCCACGCGCCCGCTGAAGGCCGACGTGCCCTTGCGATTGAAGTCGCCTTCGAGCCC
>JAFARM010000092.1 GCA_019245455.1 Sphingomonadaceae bacterium
GCGGCGTGCGGCTCGATCCCGGCAAACGCGGCCGCCGGTGCCGCACCGGCGAAGCTCTGCCCGAGGGCGGACGCGCCGGCCGGGGTCAGCGACGGCTGCCACGCGGCCAAGGACTCCGCCTGGAACGCGGCCAGTGCGCCCGCCGCCACCGTCGTCGAGGCGCGGTGCCCGGCGGCGTCGAGCGCGCGGCGGAGCCCCGAGACGATCATGCCGCGGACGAGCGCGGCGTCGCGGAAGCGGACCTCGGTCTTGGCCGGGTGGACGTTGACGTCGACGAAGTCGCCCGGCACGTCGAGGAACAGCGCCACGACCGGGTGGCGGTCGCGCGCCAGCAGGTCCTGGTACGCGCCGCGGACCGCGCCGACGAGCAGGCGGTCGCGCACCGGCCGGCCGTTGACGAACAGGAACTGGTGGTCCGCGACGCCGCGGCTGAAGGTCGGCACGCCGGCCAGCCCGCCGAGGCTGATGCCGTCGCGCGCGAGGTCGACCGCGACCGCATTGTCGCCGAAGTCGGCGAGCAGCGCCGCCAGCCGCGCCGGCCGCCCTTCGGCGGCGGGGACGCCGAGCAGCCGCCGCCCGCCGTGGCGCAGTTCGAAGGCGACCGCCGGCGTCGCCATCGCCAGGCGGCGGACGACATCGACGCAGGCGGCGAGTTCGGCGCGCTCGGACTTGAGAAACTTGCGCCGCGCCGGCACCTGCGCGAACAGCCCCTCGACCGTCACCTGCGTTCCCGGCGGCAGGGCGGCGGGGCCGTCGCCTGTCACGCGGCCATGGTCGACCGTCAGCGCCCAGCCGTCGGCCCCGCGGGGCCGGCTGGCGAGCGTCAGGCGGGCGACGCTGGCGATCGACGGCAGCGCCTCGCCGCGGAAGCCGAGGGTGGCGATTGCGCCAAGATCGCCGCCCGGCAGCTTCGACGTCGCGTGCCGCTCGACGGCGAGGCGCAGCTCGGCCGGCGCCATCCCGCAGCCGTCGTCGGCGACGGCGATATAGTCGACGCCGCCCGCCTCGAGCTCGACCGCGATCCGCGTCGCGCCTGCGTCGATGGCGTTCTCGACCAGCTCCTTCAGCGCCGAGGCGGGCCGCTCGACGACCTCGCCGGCGGCGATCTGGTTGACGAGGTGGTCGGGCAGGCGGCGGATCGGCACAGCCCGCTCTAACCGCTGCGGCGCGCGCCGTCACGCCGTACGAACGCTAACAGAATGTAAAGAACGCCGACACTCAAGCCTGATCATCGATCGGATCGAGCACTCAACCCATTGAAGTCTCGAAGGCGGCATGATCTGGCATGGCTCTTGCTCGAGGTGCAGCGTCGACCGTCTTGAAGGGTATTCCGATGCTCCGCCTGCTCGTCCTTGCCGCCGCCGTCACCGCCGCCCCGGCGCTTGCCGCGCCCAACCTCGTCGTCAACGGCGGGTTCGAGAACGCGCCGCTCGGCGTCGAGCAGCAGTATATCGGCAACCAGCTCCCCGGCTGGACGATCGACCCGTCGATCTATCGCTACGCCGACGTCTATGATGCCAACGCGTCGACCGTCTATACGACGTCATACGACGGCGGCGGCTATGGTTCCGACGATCGCCGCCTCGCCGCCAGCTTCGCCGGCGTCAGCCCGAGCGGCGGCAACTTCTTCGGCGTCGACGGCGATCCGCAGTACGGTTCGCCGCTCAGCCAGACGATCAGCGGGCTGCGGGTCGGTCACTTGTACGGCGTGACGTTCGACTGGGCGGCGTCGCAGCTGCGCAATCGGCAGGGGCCGACGACCAATCAATGGCTCGTCAGCCTCGGCAGCGACACGCGGGCGACGCCGGTGGTGAACGTCGCCAGTCAGGGCTTCGACGGCTGGTACAAGACGAGCTTCCGCTACACCGCGACCGCGGGCAGCGAGGTGCTGCAGTTCGTCGCCAATGGTACGCCGGCCGGGCTGCCGCCGTTCGCCCTGCTCGACGGCGTCTCGCTGACCGCGGTGCCGGAGCCGGCGGCGTGGGCGCTGATGCTCGGCGGCTTCGGCCTGATCGGTGCCGCAGCGCGGCGGCGGCGGACGGCCGTCGCCGCCTGATCTGCGGCACGGCGGGCAAAAGGGCGGCTGGAGCGATCCCGCCGCCCTTTTTCGCGCGCGGCAGTCCTTGCTTATGAACCCCCTGCCCGCCTAAAGCAGCGCGGGTCCGGCAGGTGGTGCCGGCCTGCCTCCAGCGTCCGGTTCACCTTATGCCGATCTTCAGCCGTTTATTCTCGTTCCTGTCGCAGGACATGGCGATCGATCTCGGCACGGCGAATACGCTGGTCTATGTCCGCGGGCGCGGCATCGTCCTCAACGAGCCGTCGGTCGTCGCGATCGAGACGCAGGCCGGGCGCAAGACGGTCAAGGCGGTCGGCAACGACGCGCGGATGATGATGGGCAAGACGCCGGGCAATGTCGAGACAATCCGCCCGTTACGCGACGGCGTCATCGCCGACATCGACGTCGCCGAGCAGATGATCAAGTATTTCATCGGCAAGGTCCACACCTCGCGCTTTCCCCGCTTCCCCGAGATCGTCATCTGCGTGCCGTCGGGCTCTACTTCGGTTGAAAAACGCGCGATCCGCG
>JAFARM010000109.1 GCA_019245455.1 Sphingomonadaceae bacterium
CGACATGGCTCAACATATTGACGAAGCCCGGCGCGACCGCCTCGCCGTGGGCATCTATCACAGCCTTGGCCCTGAACGGCCGGTCGCGGCCGACATAGACGATGCGGTCGCCGGCAGTGGCGACGATGCCGGCATAGGGCGCTCCGCCGCCGCCGTCGTAGATCACGCCGCCGCGGATGACGAGGTCGGCCGCAGGCGGCGGCGCGGCGGACGCGGCGAACATCAGGATCAGCGGCGCGATCAGGTTCCGCATCGCCTGGACCATGTCTGCTCTCCCCGCCGTGCCACGATCGCGTCAAGCTGCAACAAATAATCCCTGGATGCAATATGTGATCACATCACGTCCGATTATCGGCGCTGATCGCGACTATGCAGCGGGTCGCCTGACGTGAGCAAAAGGCGCTTGGGGTGCAAGCAAACGCGGGCGATCACATCATCTCGGATCGGCAGGTCGGCGATCGTGTGCTGGTGACCCCTACGGGAATCGAACCCGTGCTTCAGCCGTGAAAGGGCCGCGTCCTGACCGCTAGACGAAGGGGCCGCGCGGCTTGCGTCAGCTAGGCCGCACGGGCGCAGGCGTCAAGCATCGACCCAGGCGAGGTCGTCGAGGTGGAGTTCGGCCGCCGGCGTCCGGCCCCACTCGTCCCGCCGCACGCGCCCGGCGACGACGCACCATCGCCCGACCGCGCCCGCCAGCGCCGTCCCCAGTGGCGTATCGGCGGCGCGGAAGGCCATCGCCTTCAGCCGCGCCCCGTCCTGCCCCATCAAGATCGCGCGAACGTGGTGCTCGCCGACGACGTCGCACGCGGCGACGCGCCACGGGCCGCTGGCGATGCGCGGCTGCGGCCAGCCCTGGCCGTAGGGACCGGCAGTTTCGAGGGCGTCGGCAAGGTCGACGCACACGCCGCGCGGGGTCACGGCGGCGTCGAGCGTCAGCAGCGGCGGCGCGCGATCGAAGTCGCCGCCGAGCCGGTCCTCGAGGAAGGCGGCGAGCGCATCGATGCGGTCGGCCGCCACCGTCAGCCCGGCCGCCATGGCGTGACCGCCGCCGGCGATCAGCAGCCCGGCGTCCTTGGCGGCGAGTACCGCGCTGCCCAGGTCGACGCCCGGGACCGACCGCCCCGATCCCTTGCCGACCTCGCCCTCCAGCGCGATGACGATCGCCGGGCGGCCGAGCTTCTCCTTCAGCCGGCCGGCGACGATGCCGATTATGCCCGGATGCCAGCCGCCGCTTGCAACCAGGGCGACAGCGGCGTTGTCGGTGCGCGGGACGAGGGCCAGCGCCTCGGCCGCCACCGCCGCCTCGATGGCGCGCCGTTCGGTGTTCAGCAGGTCGAGCTCGGCCGCCAGGCTGCGCGCTTCGTCCGGGTCGTCGGTGGTCAGCAGGCGGACGCCGAGATCGGCCTTGCCGATCCGCCCGCCGGCGTTGATCCGTGGGCCGAGCGCGAAGCCGAGGTCGTGACACGTCGGCGCGCGCTCGATGCCGGCGACGCCCGCCAGCGCCGCCAGCCCAGCCGTGCGCCGCGCCGCCATGACCTTCAGCCCCTGCGCGACGAAGGCGCGGTTGAGGCCGGTCAGCGGCACGACATCGGCGACGGTGCCGAGCGCGACGAGGTCGAGCCGGTCGAGCAGCCGCGGCTCGGGCCGCGCCGCGAACCAGCCCGCGCGGCGCAGGTCGCGGACGACGGCGACGGCGAGCAGGAAGGCAACGCCGACCGCCGCCAGGTGACCGAACGCCGCGCCGCCCGCCTCGTCCAGCCGGCGGGGATTGACCACGGCCAGTGCCGGCGGCAGCGCGGTCGAGGCCTGGTGGTGATCGACGACGATGACGTCGACGTTCGCATCGCGCGCGGCGCCCAGCGCCTCGAACCCCTGCGTGCCGCAGTCGACGGTGACGATCAGGGTCGCTCCCCGCGCGGCCAGCGCCGTCATGGCGGTCGCGCTGGGGCCGTAGCCTTCGAGCAGCCGATCGGGGATGTACGCCGTCGCCGCGCCGCCGCAGTCGCGGATGGTGCGGATCATCAGCGCCGCGCTGGTGGCACCGTCGACGTCATAGTCGCCGAAGACGACGACCGGCTCGCCGGTCATGATCGCCCGTGCGATGCGGCCGGCGGCGGCGTCCATGTCGCGGAAGACCGACGGGTCGGGCAGCCAGTCGCGCAGCTTGGCCGAGCGCAGCCGGTCGAAATCCTCGCTCGGCGCGCCCCGCGCCCGGAACAGCTGCGCCACCAGATCGTCCCCGCCCGCCGGGTCGGGCGCGACCCCGCCGCGCCACGCCCAGCAGTTGCCGAGCACGGAGGCGGCGACGTTGAGGACGGGGGCGGACACGGCCGGCTTCTAGCCGCCGGTCGGTCAGCGTTCAACGGCCCGGCATCACCAGGTGGCGATGATAAGGACGCTGTCGTTTGCGTCCCACACCGTGTTCGCCACCGGTCCGCTCTCCTTCAGCGGCGCGAAGAACATATCGTAGCGCGATGCCCGCGGCGAAGTCACGGTCCACGAAACGGGGACCAGAGCCCGATGGCTATTGGCGGTATCCGCGAAGATCTTCGCCGTCGGCCCGCACAGACTGTTGTCCGGTCGAACAAGGCAGATGCCGATCGTCCGCTGTGCGTTCCGGCTGGATGCACTGGCATACAGGGTGAATGTGACCGTCGTCGTCGCGGCTCCGGCGTCGGGGATGGTGTAACTGATGGCGAGCCCCGGCTGCGCCGGCGGGTTGCCGGAGGGGGCGGGCGGTTGGCCCTGGTAGACGATGGCGCTGCCGGCCAGCGCCGGCGCGGCGGTCAGCAGGGCGGCGGCGAGCAGCGAACCGGCGATCAGGCGCATCAGAAGTCCTCCAGCACAGAAACCCGGTGGCATCCTATCAGGCCCGGACGTTACGTAAAGACAACGACCTTTGGCACATCGGTGGGAAGGACACTGCGATCGCGCCGGCGGCACACCTGCCGTGTCCGGAAACCGCCAGACGGCGGCCGCACTCCACGCTATACCCTCGCGCATGGACCTGCTTGATCCCCCCGCCTGCTACGCCGCAATCCAGCGCCGCGACGCCGCCTTCGACGGGCACTTCTTCACCTGCGTTCGCACGACCGGCATCTTCTGCCGCCCGGTGTGTCCGGCGCGGACGCCGCTGGCCAAGAACGTGACCTTTGTCCGCACCGCCGCCGACGCGCTCGCCGCCGGCTACCGCGCCTGCAGGCGCTGCCGCCCCGATGCCGCGCCGGGCAGCGCCGCCTGGACGGGAACGGCCGCGAGCGTGCGGCGCGCGCTCGACCTGATCGACGCCGGCGGGCTCGACGAGACGCGCGTGGAGGTGCTCGGCGACCGGCTCGGCGTCGGCGAGCGGCAGGTGCGGCGGCTGTTCGGCAAGCACCTCGGCGCGCCGCCGGTCGCCATTGCCCAAGCCAAGCGCCTGGCCGAGGCCAACCGCCTGCTCGCCGGGCAGCTGCCGCTCGCCGAGGTGGCGCTGGCGGCGGGCTTCGGCAGCGTCCGCCGCTTCAACGAGCTGTACCGCGCCGTCCACGGCGAGACGCCCGGCGCGGTACGCGCCAGAGCCAGAAGCGCCGCGGTGCGCGCCGGAACCGGAAGCGCCGCGGTGCGCGCCAGAGCCGGCGATGCCGTGGCCAGCGGCCGCTTGCGCTCCACCGAACTGCCGAAAGGAACGCCGATGCACCTGACCCTGTCGCGCTATGCCGCTCCCGAGGCCGAGCTGCTGATCGTCACCGACGGCGACACGCTGCGCGCGCTCGACTTCGCCGACTATGAGGATCGCATGCGGAGGCTGCTCGCACGGCACTACGGCGCCGTGACGCTGACCGAGGGGCTGTTGCCGGCGGGCATCGCCGCCGCACTCGACGCCTATTTCGCCGGCGACCTGACGGCGCTCGACGCCGTGCCGGTGGCGACGGGGGGCAGCGTGTTCCAGAAGGCGGTGTGGGCGGCGCTGCGGACGATCCCGGCCGGCACCACCACCGGCTATGGTGCGCTCGCCGCGGCGCTGGGCAAACCCGGCGCGGCGCGGGCGGTGGGGCTGGCCAACGGACAGAACCCGATCGGCATCGTCGTGCCGTGCCACCGGGTGATCGGCGCGGACGGGCGGCTGACGGGGTACGCGGGGGGTGTCGAGCGGAAGGCGTGGTTGTTGAGGCATGAGGCAAGTGCGACGGGCCGCAGCGAGCACGCTGCAGGGGCGCACGGCGGCGACAGGACTCGCGCCTAGGCCGCGAACGCCGCGCGGTAATCATAAACGCCATTCATGGCGGCTTCGCTGCAGCCGCGCCTCTTGCTAAGTCGCTTTCACTCGTTTCCCGTCTGTGCTATTTTGAGCTATCGCATTCAGGAGGTGTGTGTGGCCACTAACTGTCGTCGCCTTTACAACCTGTTGTCCAATCTCGACTCTTGGAGCGATGAGGATTACTTCTTCGCGGTTCATTGGTATAATACTCATTGCTGAGGGTCCAACGATGAAGCTTGATTTGGCGCCCGATGAAGCCACCGTCGTAAGTGATCATCTGAAGCGCTTCCGACATACCGTTCGATCACTCGTTAAGGACAGCATCGCCGCTGGCCGACACGAGCACGAGGTCCGGGAGCAGTTGCGGCAACACGAGCGCGACCTGCATCACGCCATAGCGAGCCGGCTTGGCCACGACCGCGCTACAGCAATATTCGATATGTTGCGTAGTCGTTGGGACGGCGAACACCTGATGGCTGAGATCGACCGAAAATATCCCGAGTAGCGGCAGTCCTCAGTGACTGGTCACCCGAACTCCACGATCACCTGATCCACCGCCAGGCTGTCCCCCACCTTCACCGGCACCGCCTTCACCGTCGCCGCCTTTTCCGCGCGGAGGATGTTCTCCATCTTCATCGCCTCGATCGTCGCCACCGCTTGGCCCGCCTCGACGCGGTCGCCGGGCTGCACCGCCAGCGACACCAGCAAGCCCGGCATCGGGGACTGGACGAAGCGCGACCGGTCGGGCGGCACCTTGACCAGCATATGCGCCGCGAGTTCCGCCGCGCGCGGGGTCAAAACGCGGAAGTCGGCGGCGCGCCCGCCGTGCGACAGGCGGTAGCCGACGCCGCGGCGGTCGACGGCGACCGCCACCTCTCCCGCGACGCCGCCGACCGTCTCGACGCGGGCGACGAACAGCGGCTCGCCGACGCGCCAGTCGGTGGTGACGCGGACCTCCGCCGCCACCTCGCCGCCGTCGGCACCGCCGCCGGAAGCGCCGATCAGCAGCTCGAAGGCGTCGCCGGTGGCGAGCACGTTGACCGGCACGCGCGTCGGCGGCGCGCCCGCCTCGTCGGCGCGGTATTCGACCACCCAATCCTCGCCGAACACCGCGCCGTGGCCGTTCAGCTGGCCGTCGATCAGCTGCGCGCGCTCGACCTCGACCGCGTTCATCACCGCTGCCGCAGCGATCGTCACGGTCGCCCACGCGTCCGACGCCGGCGCGCCGTGGAACCCTTGCGGGTATTCCTCGGCGATGAACGCCGTCGTCACCTGCTCGCCGGCGACGAAGCGCGGGTGCGCCATGACCGCGCTCAGGAAGTCGATGTTGTGGCCGATGCCGCGGATCAG
>JAFARM010000129.1 GCA_019245455.1 Sphingomonadaceae bacterium
ACCTCGTCGATCCCGTCGCGTTTCGTCGCCGAGCTGCCCGACGAGCACATCGAGACGTCGACGACGCTCTCCGGCGGCCCCAGCCTGTGGCGCGCGGCGCTCGCGGGGGCCGACCCCTTCGCCGACGTGACGCGCGGCACCGGCCGCGGCCCCGGCTGGGCGCGTGCGACGGAGCGCGGCGGTGCGAGCGTCCCCGGGCGCGGCGGGCTGCAGATCGAGGCGCGGGCGAGCGCGGTCAGCATCGGCGTCCCCGGTCGCAAGGACGTCGCCGTCGGCGGCCGCGTGTTCCACTCCAAGTTCGGCTATGGCCGGATCGCCGCGATCGACGGCAACAAGCTCGAGATCGACTTCGAGCAGGCGGGGTCGAAGCGCGTCCTCGACAGCTTCGTCGAGGTGGTCGGCTGACGCCGCCGGTACGCCGCGCGGCTTAAGGCAGCAACAAACTGGCGTCGCCGTAGCTGTAGAAGCGGTACTCGGCTGCCACGGCATGGGCATAGACGGCGCGCATCCGCTCCAGCCCCATCAGCGCGCTGACCAGCATGAACAGCGTCGACTTCGGCAGATGGAAGTTGGTCAGCAGGCCGCCGACGACGGCGAACTTGAACCCCGGCGTGATGAACAGCCGCGTGTCGCCTGCCCAGGCGTGCGGCCAGTCGGGGCTCCACGCGCTTTCGAGCAGGCGCAGGCTGGTCGTGCCGACGGCGATGACGCGCCGCCCCTCGGCCTTGGCGGCAGCGAGCCGGGCGGCGGTGGCGGCGTCGATGCTGCCCCACTCGGCGTGCATCCGGTGGTCGTCGGTGTCGTCGGCCTTGACCGGCAGGAAGGTGCCCGCGCCGACGTGGAGCGTCACCGTTTCCCGCTGCACGCCCGCCGCGTCGAGCCGGGCGAGCAGGCCGGGGGTGAAGTGCAGCCCGGCCGTCGGCGCGGCGACGGCGCCCGGCTTGTCGGCATAGACGGTCTGGTAGTCGCTGAGGTCCTGCGCATCGACCGCCCGCTTCGAGCTGATGTACGGTGGCAGTGGCATCTGCCCGGCGGCGGCGAGCGCCTCGTCGAACGGCAGCGCGCTGTCGAAGTGCCAGCGGACGCTGCCGTCGTCGCCCTTGGCCAGCACGACGCCGGTCAGGTCGCCCGGCGCGCCGTCCGGCCCACCGAAGTCGATGCGGTCGCCGACCCTCAGCCGCTTGGCGTTCTTGACGAAGCTCAGCCACTCGCGGTTGCCGAGCCGCTGGTGGAGCGTGACGCGGATTTTCGCGTCGTGCTTGTGCCCGGCGAGCTGCGCCGGGATGACGCGCGTGTCGTTGAACACCAGCACATCGCCGGCGCGGAGCACGTCGGGCAGGTCGCGGACGATGCGGTCGGCGAGCGCGTCCGGCGTCGCCACGAGCAGCCGCGCGGCGTCGCGGGGGCTGACCGGGCGCAGCGCGATCCGCTCGGGCGGCAGGTCGAAGTCGAAGTCGGCGACGCGCAGGGGGCAGGTTCCCAATGCTCAACCTGTCATCCCCGCGAAAGCGGGGACCCATCTCCCGAGGCAGGAGATGGGTCCCCGCTTTCGCGGGGATGACGGTTAGTGTTGCGGCGGAACCGCCCCCGGCGACGGTACCGACGCGGGCGGCGTGGCCGCTCCGACGGGCGGCGTCGCGGACCCTCCCGGCGGCGGCACGCCCGGCGGCAGCGTCGGCACCGCGGGCGCGTTCGTCACCCCCGGTAGCACCGGCGCGGCGGGCGGCGGCGGGACGTGGTCGGCGGCGATCGACGCCTGGACGATCTTCGACGGGTTGGCCGGCGGCTCGCCCTTCTCGATCGCGTCGACATATTCCATGCCGCTGATGACCCGGCCCCAGACGGTGTAGTTGCGGTCGAGCTTCAGCGTCGGCGACAGCACGATGTAGAACTGGCTGTTGGCCGAATCGACGGCACCCGCGCGCGCCATCGCGACCGCTCCCCGGACGTGCGGCAGGTCGTTGAACTCGGCCTTGAGGTCGGGCAGCTTCGACCCGCCCGTGCCGGTACCGGTCGGATCACCCCCCTGCGCCATGAAGCCGTCGATGACGCGGTGGAAGATCGTCCCGTCGTAGAAATGCTGGCGCGTCAGCGTCTTGATCCGCTCGACGTGCTTCGGCGCGACGTCGGGACGCATGACGATCGTGACGCGCCCGCCGGTCGACAGATCGAGCAGCAGCGTGTTCTCCGGCGTCGGCGGCGGCGGCGCGGGCGGCGCGGCAACCTGCGCCATCGCGCCGACCTCGATGACGATCGCCGCGATCGCTGCCCAGAAGACCTTCATTCTCGCCCT
>JAFARM010000241.1 GCA_019245455.1 Sphingomonadaceae bacterium
CGCGGGTTAACCGCGCGGCCGTCGATCCGCACCTCGTAGTGTAGATGCGTCCCCGTCGACCGCCCGGTCGACCCCATGCGGGCAATGACGTCGCCCTGGTGGACGACCTGCCCGACGCGGACGAGGATTGCCGACAGGTGGCCGTAGCGCGTCGACAGGCCCTTGCCGTGGGCGACTTCGATGCAGTTGCCGTACGCCCCCGACCAGCCGGCGAGGCTGACCGTGCCGTTGGCTGCGGCATAGATCGGGTCGCCCTGATGCCCGGCCATGTCGATCCCGGCGTGCATCGCGCTGAATCCGGTGAACGGATCGAAGCGGACCCCGAAGGGCGAGGAATAGCTGAAGCTCTTCACCGGCATATAGGAGGGGATCACGGTCAGGGCGCTCTCCAGCGCCTGCAGCTTCTTCCAACTGAGAAACAGCGACTTGAAGCGCGGCTCGGCGTCGGCGGGCGCGCGGACCGGCAGATAGGGGCCGCCGACGCCTTCGGAAGCCGCCATATCGAAGCTCGACGCCGCGAGCAGCCGCTCGGGGTCGAGCCCAAGGCGGCGGATCAGCCCCTGTGTGTCGCGCAGCCGGGCGTCGGCCGCCGTCGTCGCCTTGTCGACGAAGGCGAGCTGTTCCGATTCGAGCTTGCGGAACGGGGCAATCAGGCTGTCGCCCGGCACGGCGGTGGGCAGCAGGTCGCGCGCGATCGCGGCATCGCCGGCGCGCGGCAGCATCGCCGCCAGCTCGGCGACGTCGTGTTTCGGCGTCAGCAACGCGGCCAGGAACGCCTGCCGTTTCTCGATCATCGCCGCGCGCTCGGCGACCTCGCCGTGGAGTGCGGCCGTCTGCGCGGTCATCGCCGCCAGTTGCGCCTGCATCCGCGCCAGCTCGGCTGTCTTGGCGGCATCGGCCGGCGGCGGCGACGGTGTCAGGCCCACGATCCCGAGCCACCCAACGATCAACGCCGCACCACTGATGGCCATAAGCTGCTTGCCCGTCCCGATTCTGATCGTCGCCACGCCCGCGCCGCGGCCCCAGGCGAACGACAGTTCCGGCAGAGCCCGGCGCACGGCGTCGGCGGCCCGGTCAAAGGCTGCTCCGCCTCGCGTCATGTGCTCGACCCCGCTTGAATGATCGTGTCGCCGCGGTGCCGTCCCCGCGTCCCGCCCGTCGGTTCAAGCATCGGCCGCCGCCGCCGACAAGCGCGACGGCGCGATCCGTGGACAGGGCGAGCCATCGCAGCGGTAAACCGTTTCAACGGCTTGGAACGGATCGGCGACGACCGCTGGAACCTAGGCGAATCAGCGCGCCCCGAAGCGGCGGCAGCGCCGGCGCGACCCAGCCACCGGTCGGGACATCGCGGACAAGGGCGACGGCCGCGCGGCGCTCAAGCAAAATCGAGACCGATGTCGGCAGCGGGGGCCGACTGCATCAGCCGCCCGACCGAGATGAAGGTGACCCCGGTCTCGGCAATCGCGCGGATCGTGTCGAGGCGGACACCGCCCGACGCCTCGGTCGGCACGCGGCCACCGACCTGGACGACGGCCGCGCGCAGCATCGCCGGGTCCATGTTGTCGAGGAGCAGCCGGTCGGCCCCGGCAAGGAGCGCCGGCTCGATCTGATCGACGCGATCGACCTCGACAACGATCGCCAGGCCACCCGCCGCAAGGCCGTACCCCGCCGTCACCGCCGCGCGCACCGCCTTCTCGATCCCGCCGGCGACGGCGATGTGGTTGTCCTTGATGAGGACACCGTCGTCGAGGCGCATCCGGTGGTTGGTTCCGCCGCCGCAGGTGACGGCGTACTTCTCGAGCGCGCGCAGGCCCGGCAGCGTCTTGCGCGTGTCGAGCAGCGTCGCCCCCGTGCCGGCGATCGCATCGACATAGGCGCGCGTCAGCGTGGCGATGCCCGACAGGTGCTGGAGCGTGTTGAGTGCCGACCGTTCGGCGGCCAGCAGCGCGCGGGCGTTGCCGCTGACGCGCATCAGCCGCGTGCCCGGCGCGACCGCCTCGCCGTCGCTGACGAAGCGCTCGATCTCGACGGCGGGGTCGAGCTCGCCGAAGAACACGGCGGCGACCTGCAGCCCGGCAACCGTGATCGCGTCGCGGCTGGCGAGCACCGCCGTCAGCTGCGCGTTCGCTGGGATGACCGCCGCCGAGCTGATGTCGCCGCCCTGCCCCAGGTCTTCGGCGAGGGTTGCGGTGACGAAGGCGTCGAGGTCGAAGTCGGGGGTCATTTCAGCAGCGCCGACACCGCGTCCCCCTTGCCCGACAGCCAGATGATGATGATCGTCAGGATCAGCGAGACGACCCACGACACGCCACCGGCAAGGACGGCTGTCCAGAACTGTGTCCGCTGATCGGTATGCGCGTTGATTTCCGCCGCCGTCGTCAGGATAGTGTTGCGGCTGTCCTCGACCGCCTTGCGAAGCGCTGATTCGGCAAGTTCGGGACGCGCGGCTTCGAGCGCCGTATCGACAAGGGCGCTAAGCATCTGCTCAGCCGCGTCGCGATGAACCTTCACCGCCGTGTGCGACGGATTGCGCTGGATGGCAGGGGAGAGGTTGCCGGCGATTGCCGCTTCGCGAATCGACTGCTTGAACAGGGCATAGGCGAGAAGCCCGACAATGTCGCCCTCGCCGTTGGTGACGAGGTTCTCGAAAGCACGGCTGTGACCGGACCGTCCCTCGTCGTTCACGGCTGCTTGATCTGACCTCGGCGGGTCACGGCATCGATCGCCTCGCGCATGATATCGCTCCGCACGTAGCGGAACGACTGGCCGTTCGGCAGACGGATACTGCCGTTGACCGGGAGCGGCGACCTGGAGCGACGGTCATCGACGGTCGCCGTCGAAAGTATCGGCTTTTCCATGGCTCCTGCCTACCACAGTGCGCTGTTCACCCAAAATGCTTTCGCCGCCGCGTCGGTTCAATCGCCCGTGACTGGCGGTGCCGTCATCGCCAGCATCCGGTCGAGCGGCAGCTTGGCGCGCACGCGGATCGCTTGCGGCACCTCGATCACGGGCGTCAGGTCGCGCAGGCAGAGGTAGAGCTTTTCCAGCGTGTTCAGCTGCATATACGGGCACATATTGCAGCCGCAGTTGCCGTCCGCCCCCGGCGCGCCGATGAAATTCTTGTGCGGGGCCTTGAGCCGCATCTGGTGGATGATGTTGGGCTCGGTCGCGACCAGCACCGTCTCGGCGGGCGACGCCAGCGCGGTCGCCAGGATGCCGCTCGTCGCGCCGATATAGTCGGCGAGGTCGAGGATCGCCGCCGGGCACTCGGGATGGGCGAGGACCGGCGCGTCCGGGTACTGCGCCTTGAGCTTGAGGAGTTCGGTGACGCTGAACTTCTCGTGGACGATGCACGTTCCGTCCCACAGCAGCATATCGCGGCCGGTGCGGCGGTTGAGCCACGCGCCGAGGTGCTTGTCGGGGGCGAACAGGATCTTCTGCTCCGGCGGGATCTGGGCGATGATCCGCTCGGCCGACGACGAGGTGACGATGATGTCGCTGTGCGCCTTCACCGCCGCCGAGCAGTTGATGTACGTCAGGCTGAGGTGGTCGGGGTGCGCCGCACGGAAGGCGCCGAACTGGTCGGGCGGACAGCTGTCCTCCAGGCTGCAGCCGGCCTTCATATCGGGCAGCACCACCGTCTTGTCCGGCGACAATATCTTCGCCACTTCGGCCATGAAGCGCACACCGCAGAAGGCGATGACGTCGGCGTCGGTCGCCGCCGCCTTGCGGCTGAGGTCGAGGCTGTCGCCGACGAAATCGGCGAGGTCCTGCAGCTCGGGCTCCTGATAAAAATGCGCGAGGATGACGGCGTTGCGCGCCTTACGCAGGCGGGCGATCTCGGCCTTGAGGTCGATCGCGGGGGCCGAGCCGAACAGGTTGAGGCGGGCGTCCATACGGGCTCCTCAGGCGGCGAGCGCCCAGCCGTCACCCTGTTCGGTGACGAGGCCGCGGGCGCGCAGGTCGATCAGGTGCGCCGTCACCGACAGGCCGGCGGCGGCGTGGAGGCGCGGGTCGACGCCGGCGTACATCGTCGCAACCATCGCCGGGACGGTCGCCGCCCCTTCGCCGAGCCGCGTCAGGATCTGCGTCTCGCGCTGCTTGCGGTGGGTGATCAGGCCGCGGACAAGCCGCTGCGGCTCGGTCACCGGGGCACCGTGGGTCGGGTAATAGACGGCGTCGTCGCGGTCGAGGAGGCGGCGCAGGCTCGCCATGTACGCCGTCATGTCGCCGTCGGGCGGGGCGATGACGGTCGTCGACCAGCCCATGACGTGGTCGCCGCTGAACAGTGCGCGTTCCTCGGGCAAGGCGAAACATAGGTGGTTCGACGTGTGGCCGGGGGTGGCGATCGCGGTCAGCTTCCAGCCTGGGCCGGCGACGCTCTCCCCATCGGCGAGCACGCGGTCGGGGGCATAGGTACGGTCGAAGCCGGCGTCGGCGCGCGGGCCCAGGTCATCGAGAACCAGCGGCGCGCAACCGATGACCTCCGCCCCCGTCGCCGCCTTGACGGCGACCGCGGCGGGCGAGTGGTCGCGGTGGGTGTGGGTGACGACGAGGTGGCTGACCGTCTCGCCGGCGACGGCGGCGAGCAGCGCGGCAATGTGCGCGGGATCATCCGGGCCGGGATCGACGATCGCCACCGTGCCGCGCCCGACGATGTAGGTGCCCGTGCCGGTATAGGTGAACGGCCCGGGATTGTGGGCGAGTACGCGGCGGACGAGCGGCGACAGCGTCTCGACATGGCCGTAATCGGCGGGCGGCAGGGCGGGTTCGCTCACCCGGCCCATGTGGCAGCGGCGGCCACGATTGTGAAGGATGGCGCCCGTAACTTCGCATTCTTCACCGCGCCCCGCTGGTGCGCGACACCCGCGAGCGCGGCTTGGCCGCCGCCGGGCGATCGGTTACCGTGCGCGTAAACAGCCTTGGGAGAGGGACGGATGGCCGAACCGTTCGACTTCGTCATCGTCGGC
>JAFARM010000337.1 GCA_019245455.1 Sphingomonadaceae bacterium
TAGACGAGCAGCAGCCCGCTCGCGACCACCGCCCCGCCCTGGAAGCCGCCGCCCGGCGTCACCGTGCCGTGCAGCGCCATGTACAGGCCGAAGACCAGCGTCACGACCGCGCCGATGCGGCAGACGAGCGCCGTCGCGTCGGCGCGCGGCTCAAGCGCCCGTCCGGGCACGCGCACCGCGCGGTCGGTCGTGCCCTCGCCGCGGCTGCCGCGCAGCAGGACGACCGCACCGACGATGGCGGCGACGAGCATCGCCTCCTCGCCGACCGTATCGATGCCGCGCACGTCGAAGTTGACCGCCGCGACCATGTTGCTGACCCCGCGCGCGTCGGGGATCAGTGCGTTGACCGCCTGCCCGTAGGGCGTTGCCGAGCCGAACATCGGCAGCGCGCCGGCCACCCGCCACGCGGCGACCGCGAGCACCGCCAGCGCCAGCGCGAGCAGGACGCGGCGCGCACCCTCGCTCATTTCTTCGCCCGCTCGACGGCGATGGCGGCGAGCGCCACGAGGAACAGCAGCGGCAGGATCGCCGCGCCGACGGCGATCTCCGACAGCGCGACGTCGGGGGCCTGCAGGACGGCGAATAGCAGCGCCAGCACCAGCCCGTTGGCGGCGAGCGCGAACACCTGTCCCAGCGGCTCGCGCGCCAGCACCACGAGCGTGCCCGCAATCGCGGTCAGCAGCAGCATCGCGGCGACGAGCGGGGTCACTTCGCCCCGCCGCGCAGGTGGAGCGCGCGCGCCGTGACGTGGCTCGACAGCGCGCTCGTCGCCAGCGTCACCGCCCAGATCAGCGCGACCTTCAGCGTCCGCGGACTGACGCCGTCGTCGGCGAAGCTTGCCGCCGTCAGCGCGGCACCGGCGGCGACGTTGACGAAGGCGACGGCGTGGACCTTGGCGAGCGCGCCCTCCAGCCGCACGAACGCCGCCGCGCCGAGCCAGGCCGCGGCGACCGCGAGGCCGAGGAAGACGGCTACAGCCATCGTTCGACGAACAGCGCCATGATCAGCGTCGCGGGTAGGGCAAGGATGGAGAGCGTCAGCGGCAGGTCGACCGACGCCGGCTGGTCGGCGGCGAAGCTGAGGACGGTCAGCAGCACGACCGTCAGCGACGTCGCCAGCTGGACCGCGACAAGCCGCGTCGGCACGCTCGCGCGCCCGGCGGCGACAACCGCGATCGCAAGCGGCGGCAGCAGTGCTAGCGCGGCCGTGTCCCACGCGCTCATGTTAGCCACCGCGGGTCAGGCGCGTTGCCGGCGACGAGGCGGTGGACAAGCACCTTGTCCTCGCCCTGCGGTGTACGAACGACGAAGCTGTCGGGCGCGAGGCTGGCGGCGAGTACGGCGGTTGCCCGGCGGCCATTGTCGCCCGCCGCGTCAGCCGGGCCGTGAACGAAGGGAGAGACGGTGGCCCCGGGACCCTGCCGGCCGAACAGCGCGGCGACCAGCACGCCCGCCGTACGCAGCGTCGCCCAGGGTAGCCCGGCGAGCGCCAGCAGCCACGGCCGCAGGTGGTCGGCGCCGATCCCAAGCATCCGCGCGTGACAGGCACGCGCGGCGATCGTCCAGCCGGCGACGGCGAGCGCCAGGCCGCCGCCGGTCCACAGCTCGCTCTTCGACACCTGGCCCACGAACAGCAGGTATGCGCCGAACGCGACGGTCGCGTTGACTGTCGCCATGATCGGCGCGGGAACGACGCGGTCGGGGATCGCAATCGCGGTCATCGGCGGCCTATCGACGCACGACGGCGGGTTTGTTTCCGCTACTCCGGCGGCCCGAGCACCCGGTCGAGCCCGGCGACGATCACCGGGTGGTAGCCGCTCCGCGCGCGGGGATAGACGCGCCGCGCGATGGGCATCCCCCAATCGCCCTGCGCCTTCAGCGCGGCATAGACTGGACGGATGAGCAGGCCGCGCCCGACCGACGGCAGGAAGGCCTCGATGCCCGGCACCGCGGGGTCGTAGCGGTTGCCGATCGCCAGCACCGCCCAGGCCGAGCGGATGTACGGGTTGGGCGAGACCGACAGGTGCAGGGTGGCGTCGAGCTCCGCCAGCCGCGCCGCCGGCAGCTGGCGCGGCAGGCCGTTCAGGAAGCGGATCCACTCCTGCGTCGACCAGCGGGCGGTGTCGACCGACGCCGCCGGCGCGCCGGCGGCGAGGCGGCCGAGCGTCGCGTCGATTGCGGCGAGCGTTGCCGACTTCACGTGGACAGCATTGTCCGGCAGCCCCGGCTCGTACGCCCAGCGGTCGAGCTGCAGCTTCGCCTCGAGGTCCTTGTCGCCGCGGATCAGGTTCGCGCGCAGGTCGGCGAGGAACCCCGCCGTCGTCTGCGGCGCGAAGGCGTGGCGGTCGAAATAGCCGCGCAGGTACGCATCCCACCGCGCCCGGCCGACGGTGTACTCGACGGTCCGCAGGAAGGTCGCGCCCTTGGTATAGTCGACCGCGCCGCCGCCCGTCGCGTCGCCGTGAAGCCGCGTCGCCGCCGGGGCCGACTCCTTCAGCTCGCGCTGCAGGTCGTCCCACAGCAGGTCGGCCAGCACGGCGGCGCGCTCGCGGCCGTACAGCGCCTCGTCGATGCGGTTCTCGAAATAGGTGGTGAAGCCCTCGTTGAGCCAGCTGTCGGCCCAGGTGGCGTTGGTCACGAGATTGCCCGACCAGCTGTGGGCGAGCTCGTGCGCAATGACGTCGACGTTCGACCGGTCGCCGGTGATAATCGTCGGCGTGGCGAAGGTCAGCGTCGGGTTCTCCATGCCGCCGAAGGGGAAGGACGGCGGCAGGACGAGGACGTCGTAGCGGCCCCAGCGATAGGGGCCGTAGAGCGCCTCGGCGGCGTCGACCATGCGCCCGGTGTCGGCGAGTTCGGCGCAGTCGCGGGCAAGGCTCGCGGGTTCGGTGTAGACGCCGGTGCGGTGGTCGATGGCGGCAAAGCCGATGCCGCCGACGGCGAGCGCGATCAGGTAGGGCGGGACGTTGCGGTCCATGGCGAAGCGGAAGCGGCGCTGCCCCGGCCCGGCGGGCTCGCCTTCCGGCGTCAGGCGCGCGGCGCTCATCACCGCGGTCAGATCGGCGGGGACGGTGATGGTGGCGGACCAGCTCTGGCGGATGCCGGGGCTGTCCTGCGTCGGGATCCAGCTGCGGTTGAGGATCGATTCGCCCTGGCTGAACAGGTACGGCTTGGCCTTGCCCGCGGTCTGCGCCGGGGTCAGCCAGGCGAAGGCGTTGGCGTGGGGGTCGCTGGCATAGGTGACGACGATGCGCCGCGCGTCGCCGATCTGGACCGTCAGCGACGCGCCCTTTTCGGGGTCATCGGGGCCGACGGTGAAGCGCAGCGGGTGGCCGGCGGCGTCGGTGATGCGCGCGACCGCCAGCTTGCGGTCATCGAGGACGATCTCGCGCGCCCCCGGCGCGGCGAGGATGTCGAGCGCCGCCGTCCCGCGGACGACGTGCGCGGCGAAGTCGACGGCGAGGTCGAGGTCGACGTGGGTGACGCGCGCGACCTGCGGCTGCGCGTAGGTCAGGACGTCGACCGCCTCGGGCGTGGTCAGGATCGGCGCGGGCGCGTCGGGCGCGGCGAGGGCGGGAGGGGCGAGGGAGAGGAGCAGGGCGAAGCGGAGCATGGCAGCCTTATAGCCTCCCCTCCCCTTCAGGGGAGGGGCCGGGGGTGGGGGAGTCGCCGTGTCAGCTCAGCCTCTCGCACGGCCCCACCCCCGGGCCGCGCTCCGCGCGTCTCTCGCCCCTCCCCTGAAGGGGAGGGGTAGCGGTCAATTGTACCGCCTGAGCTCATCCTTCGCGATCGCCTGGCGATGCACCTCGTCCGGCCCGTCGGCCAGCCGCAGCGTCCGCTGCCCGGCGTAGCCGCTCGCCAGCCCGTAATCCTGGCAGACGCCGCCGCCGCCGTGCGCCTGGATCGCCATGTCGTGGATCATGCAGCTCATGTTCGGCGCGACGACCTTGATCATCGCGATCTCGCGCTTGGCCGCCTTGTTGCCGACCGTGTCCATCATGTACGCGGCCTTGAGCGTCAGCAGGCGCGCCTGCTCGATGGCG
>JAFARM010000156.1 GCA_019245455.1 Sphingomonadaceae bacterium
GACCCGACCAAGGTCGTCCGCACCGCGCTCCAGGACGCGGCGTCGGTCGCCTCGCTGCTGATCACCACCGAGGCCGCGATCACCGATCAGCCCGCCGACGACAAGGCCAGTGCCGGCATGGGCGGCGGCATGGGTGGCGGCATGGGCGGCATGGGCGGGATGGACTTCTAAGTCACGCTCGCTGCCGGCTGACACAGGGAGGGCCGCGGTGCGAACCGCGGCCCTTTCTGTTGGATTGGCACCTGTTGGATTCGGCGCGTGTTGGACCAGCGCCTCTTCGATCGGCGCCGGACACGAAAAAGGCCGCGGCGGCTGCCGCGGCCTTCGTTCGCTTCCGCTGCTTACGACCGCGGATCAGGGCTTGGTCGTGCTGCTCGACCCGCTCGCGCTGCTGCCCTCGGTCGCTGCAGTGCCGCTCGGCGTGCTGCTGGAGCTCATCGCGTCGCCGCCGGTCTTGCTGGTCCCCGACGATCCGCCGGTGGATGTCGTGCCCGAACCGGCATCGGTCGCGCCGCTGGCCGGAGCCGAGCCCGCCGCGCCGCCGCTGGCATCGGCACCGGCACCGGCAGCTCCGGCCGTGGCCGGACCGGCTCCGGTGGACGCGCCGGCATCCGGCGTGGTCGTCGTCGTGGTCGAAGTCGTCGTGTCGTCGGCCTTCTTGCCGCAGGCAGCGACGCTGAGCGCGGCTGCGGCGGCCAGAACGGTGATGGCGATACGCATGGGATACCCCTTGGTTGGCGTTAATCGCACGCTCAACCGGGTTGCCCGGCCTTTTGTTCCGCCGATTGCTTCGCCGCGTCACGCCGCGCGCCATCGACGTCGCTGACCGCCTTGCGCTCGGCGGCCGCCGCGGCGGCATCGGCACCGGGGGCAGGGGCCGGTCTGCGGTCGCAGGCGGCGAGCAGGAGCGCGAGCGCGAAGGCGAGCCTCACTTCGGCGATGCCGCCGGCGGCGTCTGCGGCGTCGGCGCGTCGGCGGCGGCCGGCGCGGGGGTCACCGGTGCGGCGTTGCCGGCATCCTTGGTCGCCGCATCCTTCGCCGGCAGCGGCGGCGCATCGCCCGAATCGTCGTCATCGGGCGGGTTGCCGTCGTAGATCAGCGACTGGCGCCGCTGCAGATAGGCGGAACGCACCGTCGCATATTCGTCGAGGCTGCCGGCGAGTACGCTGTCGGCACCCGCATCGATCAGGTTGGACCGCAGGTTGAGCGCCTTCAACCCGAACTGCTCGACGGTATTGATCGTGTGCCAAGGCGTGATCCGGTTGCGAACATAGGGCACGGGATCGACGACCTGCTCGATGGCGAGCCCGACGCCCTCGCGCAGCGTCGAAGGCCCGAAGAACGGCAGCATCAGATAGGGGCCCGACGGGATGCCCCATACGGCAAAGGTCTGGCCGAAGTCCTCCGGCTGTGCCGGCAGGCCCCAGTCGGTGGCGACATCGACCAGACCGGCGACACCGAGGATGGTGTTGATCATGAAGCGCGCGAAGGTCCGCCCCGCCTCCTTCGGCTTGCCCTGGAAGCCCGCGTTGGCGAAGTTGAGCGGCTCGTCGAGATTGGCGAGGCCACCGGCGACCCCGCGCCGTGCCGCCGCCGGAACGCTCGCGCGATAGACCTTGGCGCCGGGCAGCAGCGCGTATCGGTCGAGGCCCTTGTTCAGCGCATAGACCTTGCGGTTGAACTTCTCGTACGGATCCCGGTACGCCTCGGCCATGCTGCCGGGCTTGCTGGCGCAGCCGGCGACCGCGACGAGACTGGCGGCGACCACGATGCGCTGGACGGCGGACAGGCGCATGACAACCCTTTGCTTCTCGCGTCGGCTGCCGGTGCCACATCGCCGCAACGGCGACAAGCGCGAGGACGGCCGCGTGCGCCGTTGACCGCATATAAAGCGAAGTTTATATCCGACGCCGTGACTTCGCCGCTCCCCGTCCTGCGCGCGCTTGCCGATCCGACCCGGCTGCGGATCGTCGCCCTCGTCCGCGGCATCGAACTCGCCGTGGGCGAGCTGGCGCTGGTCCTCGGGCAGAGCCAGCCGCGCGTGTCGCGTCACCTCAAGATCCTCGCCGATGTCGGCCTGATCGAGCGCGCCAAAGAAGGCGCGTGGGTGTTCGTCCGCCTCGCCGCGGGGCCGGAGGTGGAGGCGGTGCTGGCGCTGCTCGACCTGTGGGGCGACGGCAGCGCCGCTGACCGAGCGCGGCTCGCCGACGTCAGGGCCGAGCGCGAGGCGGCAGCCGCGGCCTATTTCGCGCAGCACGCCTCCGCCTGGGACGAGATCCGCGCCCTCCACGTCGCCGAGGCCGAGGTCGAGACGGCGATCAACGACCTGCTCGGCCAGGGGCCTCTCGGCCGCCTGCTCGACATCGGCACGGGCACCGGGCGGATGATCGAGCTGCTCGGTCCCCGCGCGACCGCGGCGATCGGGATCGACCGCAGCCCGGAGATGCTTCGCCTCGCCCGCGGCCGCATCGAGGCTGCGGGGCTGGCGCGTGCCGAGGTCCGCCAGGCAGATATGTACCACCTGCCGCGCCCCGACGGCTGCGCGGACACGGTCGTCCTCCACCAGGTGCTCCACTTCGCCGACGCGCCGGGCGCGGTCATCGCCGAGGCGGCGCGCGTCGCCGGGCCGGGCGGGCGCCTGCTGGTCGTCGACTTCGCGCCGCACGCGCTCGACGAGTTCCGCAGCCGCTACGCCCACGTCCGGCTTGGCTTCGACGACGCGCAGATCGCCGGCTGGATGGCGGCGGCGGGGCTCGAGGTCGTCCGCAGCCGCCACCTGTGCCCGAGCGAGGGGACGCCGCTGACGGTCAGCCTGTGGCTCGGCGAGCGCCCGCCGCGGGCGGAACGGCGCGCGGCATGACGCTGTCGCTGCCCGAAATGGCCGAGGCGGCACGGGCCTTAAACCCGCCGCTCTATGCCGACGTGCCGGGCGACATCGCCGTGTCGTTCGAGTTCTTCCCGCCCAGGACCGAGGCGATGGAGCGGACGCTGTGGGAGTCGGTCGCGACGCTGACCCCGCTCGCGCCGAGCTTCGTCTCGGTGACCTATGGGGCGGGGGGCACGACGCGCGAACGGACGCACGCCACCGTCGCCCGCATCGCCCGCGAGACGCCGCTCAAGCCGGCCGCGCACCTGACCTGCGTCGACGCCAGCCGCGCCGAGATCGACGCCATCGCGCGCGACTATTGGGCCGCCGGCGTCCGCCACATCGTCGCGCTGCGCGGCGACCCGCCCCGTGCCGGCGAGCGGTTCGCGCCCCATGCGGACGGCTATGCCAGCGCCGCAGAGCTGGTGGCGGGGCTGAAGCGCGTCGCCGACTTCGAGCTGTCGGTCGGTGCCTACCCCGAAGCGCACCCCGAGGCGCGGTCGGCGCGCGACGACCTCGACACGCTGCGGCGCAAGCTCGACGCGGGCGCGAGCCGCGCCATCACCCAGTTCTTCTTCGAGCCCGACACCTATTTCCGCTTCCGCGACGCCGCCGCCGCCCATGGTGTCACCGCGCCGCTGGTGCCGGGCATCCTGCCGGTGTCGAACTTCGCCCAGCTGAAGAAGATGGCGGCGAGCTGCAACACGAGCGTTCCCGCCTGGCTGGCGCGGCTGTTCGAGGGGCTCGACGACAAGCCGGCGACGCGCCAGCTCGTTGCCGCGACGGTCGCCGCCGAGCTGTGCCGGCGGCTGTATGCGGGCGGCGTCCGCGACTTCCACTTCTACACGCTCAACCGCGCCGAGCTGAGCTACGCCATCTGCCACCTGCTCGGCCTCCGCCCGGTGCCGGCGGTGCAGGAGCTGGCGGCGTGATGGCCACGACCTTCTCCCTCCCCCCCCGTGAGCGAAGCGAGCGGAGAGCGGGGAGGGCTGGGGTGGGGGAGCACGCTCTGCGCCAAGCCTCCGCCCCCGTCCAACCAACGTCTTCCCCCACGCCCCTCCCCGCTCTCTGGCGCTGCGCGCCAGGGGGGGAGGGAGAATGACATCGTCCGCCGCCGCCCGTCTGCGCGCCGAGGCCGCGCAACGCATCCTGCTGCTCGACGGCGCCTTCGGGACGATGATCCAGTCGTACGGCCTGAGCGAGGCCGACTATCGCGGCGGCCTCGATCTCAACCACGACCAGAAGGGCAACAACGACCTGCTGTCGCTGACCCGGCCCGACATCGTCGAGGCGATCACGCGCAGCTACCTCGCCGCCGGCAGCGACATCGTCTCGACCAACACCTTCAAAGCCAACAGCATCAGCCAGGGCGATTACGACGCGGTCCACCTCGTCCGCGACATGAACCTCGCCGCCGCGCGCATCGCCCGCGCCGCCGCCGACGACTTCGCGCAGGACGGCCGGCCGCGCTTCGTCGCCGGCGCGCTCGGCCCGACCAACAAGACCCTGTCGCTGTCGCCCGACGTCAACGATCCCGGCTACCGCGCCGTCACCTTCGACGAGGTGGTCGAGGTCTATGCCGAACAGGCCGCCGCCCTGCTCGACGGTGGCGCCGACTTCATCCTGATCGAGACGATCTTCGACACGCTGAACGCCAAGGCGGCGATCGCCGCGGTCCTCGACCTTGCCGAAGCAAGGGGTTGCGAGGTTCCGCTGATGATCTCGATGACTGTCACGGACCGCAGCGGACGCAACCTGTCGGGCCATTCGGTCGAGGCGTTCTGGTACAGCGTCCGCCACGCGCGGCCTATGACCATCGGCCTCAACTGCGCCTTTGGGGCCGACCTGCTGCGCCCGCACGTCCTTGCGCTCAGCCCGCTCGCCGACACGCTGGTCATGGTCTACCCCAACGCCGGTCTGCCCAACGACCTCGGCGAGTATGACGAAGCCCCGGCGACGACGGCCGCCTTCATCCGCGAGTGGGTCGACGGCGGCCTGGTCAACATCGTCGGCGGCTGCTGCGGCTCGACACCCGATCATATCGCCGCGCTCGGCGCGGCGGTCGCCGGCAAGCCGCCGCGCGTGCTGCCGCAGCCGCCGGCGGCGCTGCGCCTCGCCGGGCTCGACCCGATGGTGGTCGCGGAAGCGGCGTGAGCACCCTGCAAGCTGCTGTCATCCCCGCGCAAGCGGGGACCCATCTCCCGCAGCCTCAGGAGATGGGTCCCCGCGTGCGCGGGGATGACACGGCAGCTGGTGACGACGCGCCGCGCGCCGCCACGGCCGCCTTTGTCAACGTCGGCGAGCGGACCAACGTCACCGGCTCGGCCGCGTTCAAGAAGCTGGTCCTTTCCGGGAACTTCGCCGCCGCGGTTGAAGTGGCGCGGCAACAGGTCGAGAACGGCGCGCAGGTCATCGACGTCAACATGGACGAAGGGCTGCTCGACGCCGAGGCGGCGATGACGACCTTCCTCAAGCTGATCGCCGCCGAGCCCGACATCGCCCGGGTGCCGGTGATGATCGACAGCTCGAAGTGGAGCGTAATCGAAGCGGGGCTGAAGTGCGTCTCGGGCAAGTCGATCGGCAACTCGATCAGCCTCAAGGAAGGCGAGGGGCCGATCCTCGCCCAGGCGGGCGCCTGCCGCCGCTACGGGGCCGCGGCCGTCGTCATGGCGTTCGACGAGGCGGGGCAGGCCGACACCGCCGCGCGCAAGGTCGAGATCTGCACTCGTGCCTACAACCTGTTGACGGCGAACGGCTTCCCGGCCGACGAGATCATCTTCGATCCCAATATCTTCGCCGTCGCGACGGGGATCGAGGAGCACGACAATTACGGCGTCGACTTCCTCGAAGCGACGCGGGCGATCAAGGCGAGCCTGCCGCACGCACGCGTATCGGGCGGCGTGTCGAACCTGTCGTTCAGCTTTCGCGGCAACGAGCCGGTGCGCCGCGCGATGCACTCCGTGTTCCTGTTCCACGCGATCCGCGCGGGGATGGACATGGGCATCGTCAACGCCGGGCAGCTCGACGTCTACGATGCGATCGACCCCGAGCTGCGCGACGCGTGCGAGGACGTCATCCTCAACCGGCCGCCGCGGACCAACGTCACCAATACCGAGCGGCTGATCGAACTCGCCGAGCGGTACAAGGGCGGTGCGGCGGCCGAAAAGGCGACCGAGGAATGGCGCGGCTGGCCGGTCGCGAAA
>JAFARM010000269.1 GCA_019245455.1 Sphingomonadaceae bacterium
GTCGAGCAGCGGCCGTTCCGCACCTTCGACGACACGCTGACCTATTGCTACCACGTCGCCGGGTGCGTCGGCGTGATGATGGCGGTGGTGATGGGGGTCGATCCCGCCGACCGCGCGACGCTCGAGCGCGCGTGCGACCTGGGCCTCGCGTTCCAGCTCGACAACATCGCCCGCGACGTGATCGAGGATGCGGCGCACGGGCGGTGCTATCTGCCGGAGGACTGGCTGGCGGAGGTCGGGTTGACCGCCCAACCTCGTCATCCCCGCGAAAGCGGGGACCCATCTCCCGACGCGACTCCAGGTTCAACGGCTCGCCTCCCGCGCGGCGATCTGCAGGAGATGGGTCCCCGCTTTCGCGGGGATGACGAGGGAGAGGCTTCGTCGCCTTCGCCCGTCGTGCAGGAGATGGGTCCCCGCTTTCGCGGGGATGACGCGGGGGAACGCTTCTTTGCCGCCCCCCACAACCGGGCCGCCCTCGCGACCGTCGTCGCCCGGCTGGTCGACGAGGCCGAACGCTACGCGGCGTCGGCCCGCCACGGCACGGCGGCGCTGCCGTGGCGGTCGGCGTGGGCGGTGTTGGCGGCGGCCGACATCTATGGCGGCATCGGGCGCCGGGTACGGGCGGAGGGTGTCGCCGCGCTCGACCGGCGGGTGACGACGAGCCGCGCGGAAAAGCTGGCGGCGGTGGCGCGGGCGCTGCCGGCGGCGCTCAGCCGGCGTCGGTCGGCACTTGCGCCATCTCGCGCCGGACTTTGGACCCCGCCGCTCCCTGGGCCGCTCTGATCCGCCCGCCGCCGCGCGCCTCGAGTTCGGCCAGCAGCGCGCGCACCGGCGGCGCGTAGACGAAGCCGAACGACACCGTCCCCGCCTTGGTCTCGACGACGTGATGCAGGCGGTGCGCCTGAACGATGCGCTTCATGTAGCGCCCGCGCGGCACCCAGGATACCGGCACGCGGCGGTGGACGATGACGTCGTGGAAGCCGAAATAGATCGTCCCGTAGGCGGTGATGCCGACGCCCAGCCACATCAGCGCATTGCCGAAGCCACCGAGCGTGCCGGCCCAGATCAGCAGGATCGCCGGTGCCGCGCCCATGACGGCGAACCAGTCGTTGGCCTCGAACACGCCGCGACGGGGTTCGTGGTGCGATCGGTGCAGGCTCCACAGGAAGCCGTGCATGACCCAGCGGTGCGCGACATAGGCCACCCCCTCCATCGCCGCCAGCGCGACGAGGGCGATGGCGACCCCCTCGCCGGTGGTTACGCTGAGGTTCATGGGCTGCGCTTATAAATGGTCGCAGGGGGCTTTGCATCCCCGCACTTTCGCCGCAGGGAGACCGGGTGAGCGTCGCTTCCGCATCCGCCGACCGCCGCGTCAACTATGGCCTTGCCGCGGCGATCGTTGCGGCGTGGGGGGCGATCCACGTCGGCGGCATCTTCGCCTTCCCCCTGTCCGCGCGCACCGCCCCGGTCGCAGCCGCGCTGGTGCTGGCGCAGACGTGGCTGTCGACCGGGCTGTTCATCATCGCCCATGACTGTATGCACGGCGCGTTCGCGTCGGGCCGGCCGGGGGTCAACCGCGCCGTCGGGCGCGTCATGCTGATGCTGTACGCCGGGCTCGACTACGACCGGATGCTGCCCAACCACTTCGCCCACCACCGCCATACGGGCACGGCCGAGGATCCCGACTTCCACGCCGGCGCACCGACGCGGCCGGTGCCGTGGCTGGCGCGCTTCTTCGCCAATTACTACAGCCACTGGCAGATCGTGCGGATCGTCGCCGTGCTGGCGGTGTACCAGTACGTCCTTGGCGCGACGCTGCCCAACGTGCTCGTGTTCTACGCCGCGCCCGCGCTGCTGGCGCTGGTCCAATTGTTCTACTTCGGCACCTTCCTGCCGCACCGGCACGGCGAGGCCTTCCCCGACCGCCACCGGGCGCGGAGCACGAACTTCGGGCCGCTGGCGTCGGTCGTCACCTGCTTCAACTTCGGCGGCTATCACCACGAGCACCACCTCCACCCGCACGTGCCGTGGTGGCGGCTGCCGGCGATGCGGGGTAGGGTGGCGGCATGAAGCGGATCGTCGTCCCCGCCGCCCTTGCCCTCGCCCTGGCACTGGCCGCCTGCGCGACGCCGGCCGAGCGCATCACCGACCGGCTCGAGGCCGCCGGCCTGCCCGGCTCGACCGCGCGGTGCATGGGCAACCGCCTGGCGGCGAAGCTCAGCTACGGCCAGCTCGAGGAGCTGAACCGCGTCGTCAAGGACGCCGGCGGCGAGAAACTGACCGTCAACCGCCTCGCCCACCGCCTGGGCGACGCCGACCCGGCGCTGGTCGCGCGGCTGGTGGAGACGGGGGGGGTGTGCGCGCTGTAGGCTAAGCCGCCATCTCGAACTGCAGCCGCGCCAGTTTCGCGTAGAGACCGCCCTCGG
>JAFARM010000354.1 GCA_019245455.1 Sphingomonadaceae bacterium
ACTTCAGCGGCGGATGAACCCGCGCGCGGCCACGTTGGTTCACGCCCGGACAGCTCCGGGAGCGACCATGGCCTTGTTCACCACGCGCGACGGCACCGACCTCTACTACAACGACTGGGGCGACGGCGCGCCGATCGTCCTCATCCACGGCTGGCCGCTCGACGCCGATATGTGGTCGGCCCAGGCGCTGGCGCTGGCGGAGAAGGGGCACCGCGTCGTCGCCTACGACCGCCGCGGCTTTGGCCGGTCGAGCCAGCCGTGGCACGGCTTTGACTATGACACGCTCGCCGACGACCTCGCCCAGCTGATCGACCACCTCGATCTCGAGCAGGTGACGCTCGCCGGTTTCTCGATGGGCGGTGGCGAGGTCGCGCGCTATCTCGGCCGCCACGGCGGCGCCAGGGTCGCACGCGCGGTGCTGATCGGCGCGGTGACGCCGTTCCTGCTGAAGACCGAGACCAACCCGACCGGCGTCGACCAAAGCGTCTTCGACGGCATGATCGCCGGGCTGCGCGCCGATCGCGCCCATTTCCTCGCCGACTTCGCGCCGTCGTTCTACGGCAACACGATGCTGAAGAAGCGCGTGTCGAGCGAGGTGCTCGACTGGACCTTCGCCATGGCGATGCTGGCCTCGCCGCGCGCGACGATCGCGTGCGTGCCCGCATTCTCGGCGACCGACTTCCGCCCCGACATGGCGGCGTTCACCATGCCGACGCTGATCATCCACGGCACCGCCGACCAGACGGTGCCGATCGACGCCGCCGGCAGGGTCGCCGCGCGGATGATCCCCCACGCCAAGCTGATCGAATACGACGACGAGCCGCACGGCATCCCCGCGACGGCGGCCGACCGCCTGACCGCCGACCTGCTGGCCTTCATGGCGGGGTGAGGCGCCACGACGCAGGCCGTTGCCCTGATCGAGGGCGGGTCATGCTGGCGCAGGCCAGCATCCACGTCGGCGCGAGCGGGCAAGCCAGCCGCTTTGCACGACCGTGGATGCTGGCCTGCGCCAGCATGACCCGTGGAAGGGTGGGCGTACCGCCGCCGGGTCGATCGTGGCCCACGCCACGCCCCTGTAACCTGCCGCCGCAACGCCGCGAACCCCGGCGGTCCAATCCCCGCAGGATGACCGTCGATGTTCCGTTCCGTCCTTCTTGGCGCCGCCCTCGGGGCTGCCGCCGCCGCTCACGCCGCCGACGCCCGCCACCCGACCGTCATCGAACTCTACCAGTCGCAGGGCTGTTCGTCGTGCCCGCCGGCGATCGCCAACCTCAATGCGCTCGCCGACCGCCCCGATGTCCTGACGCTGACCTTCGCCGTCACCTACTGGGACGACCTCGGCTGGAAGGACACGTTCGCCAGCCCGGCGCAGACGGCGCGGCAGTGGGACTATGCCCGCGGCTTCGGCCATGACCAGGTGTGGACGCCGCAGGTCATCGTCGACGGTCGAGGCGACGTCGTCGGTGCCCGCGCCGGTCAAATCGAGGGCCTGCTCGCCAAGACGCCGGCGCGCAGCGGGCCGGCGATCGACCTGCAGGGCCGCACCGTCGTCATCGGCAGCGGGGCCGCGCCCGCCGGTGGGGCCGACGTCTGGCTGGTCCGCTACGACCCGCGGACGATCAGCGTCGCCGTCCGCGCCGGCGAGAACAGCGGCCGCCGCATCGACCACCGCAACGTCGTCCGCGAGCTGGTCAGGATCGGCCGCTGGACCGGATCGTCGGCGACCCTGCCGTTGCCCGCCGACGCGCCCGGGCTGAAGACCGCGGTGCTGGTGCAGAAGACCGGCGGCCCGATCCTGGCGGCGGTGCGCGGCTGATCGTCCGGCGGCTTTACACCGCCGCTCGGCATTTGCGAAACTGACGGCGAGCAGCGGGAAGACGCATGGACACGGTTGCCAACGTGCGGATCGACACCGGGCCGCCGCCGGGGCAGGTTTATTACCGGCACCGCCTGGTGACGCGCCTGTGCCACTGGATCAACGCGCTCAGCCTGTTGTTCCTGGTGATGACCGGCCTCAACATCTTCGACGCGCACCCGGCGCTCTACTGGGGCAAGTACGGTGCCAACCCCGACCATCAGTCGCGCTGGTTCGAGATCGGCGCGATGGACGCGCCCGGCGGCGCGATCCGGGGCGTGACACGGATCGGCCCGGTGATGATCGACACCAGCGGCGTTCTCGGCACGCAGGTCGAACCCGACGGCAGCGTCATCGACCAGGGCTTCCCGGACTGGGTGACGTTCCCGCACAACCGCGACCTGGCGACGGCGCGGCGCTGGCATTTCTTCTTCGCGTGGCTCTTCATCCTGTCGGGACTCGTCTACTTCGTCCACGGCTTCGCCACGCGGCACCTGCAGGACGAGGTCTGGCCGCGGCTGAAGCAGCTGCGCCCGGCGAACCTGTGGCACGACATCGTCATCCATGCGCGGCTGACCTTTCCCCGCGGCGCGGCCGATCGCGAGTATCAGGTGCTGCAGCGGCTGGCCTATGCCGGGGTGGTGTTCGTCCTGCTGCCGCTGATGGTCCTGACCGGGCTGTCGCTGTCGCCGGGGTTCAACGCGGCGCTGAACGGCTTCCTGCCGAGCCTGTTCGGCGGCCGGGCGTCGGCGCGGTCGATCCACTTCATCGTCATGGACCTGCTGATCGCCTTTACCGCCGTCCACCTGCTGATGGTCGTGCTGGCGGGACCGTACAACCAGGTCCGGTCGATGATCACCGGCCGCTATGACACGGGCGAGGAGCCGGAATGACGATCCTGACGCGGCGCAGCCTGATCGGCGTCGGGGCCGGCGGCGTCCTGCTGTCGGGGTGCGACCGGCTGGCCGAATCGACCCGTGCCAACGACTTCGTCGCCATGGCCGAGAAGGCGACCTATGGCTGGCAGCGCCTGATCGGCGGCCAGACGCTGGCGCAGGAGTTCACGCCGGCCGACATCTCGCCGGTATTCAAGGCCAATGGCTCGACCGATCCTAAGGACGACGACTATCGCCGCCACGCCGACGCCGGCTTCGCCAACTGGAAGCTGCGCATCGACGGCCTCGTCCGCCGGCCGCTGTCGCTGTCGATCGCCGATCTGCGCGCGCTGACCGCGCGCACCCAGATCACGCGCCACGACTGCGTCGAGGGGTGGAGCGCGATCGGCCAGTGGACGGGGCCGCAGCTCGGCCCGCTGCTCAAGGCCGCCGGGCTGCTGCCGGCCGCGCGATACGTCGTCTTCCACTGCGCCGACACCTATGGCGGCGAGATCAGCAAGGGCGGCGCGCAGTCGAGCGGGCGATACTATGAGAGCATCGACCTCAACGATGCCTTCCACCCGCAGACGATCATCGCCCATTCGCTCAACGGCAAGCCGCTGACGGTGGCGCACGGCGCGCCGTGCCGGATGCGGATCGAACGCCAGCTCGGCTACAAGCAGGCGAAGTACGTCATGCGGATCGAAGCGGTCGACAGCTTCAGCCACCTCGAGCTCGGCAAGGGCGGCTATTGGGAGGATCGTGGCTACGAATGGTACGCCGGCATCTGATCGGCGGCTGGCGCGTTGATGGCGGCCACGAGGAGTCCGGCCATGCCTGAGACGAAGATCGACCCGAATGCCGCGCCGGTCAGCGCCGACGACCTGGCAGGCGATGCCACCGAGCCCGAGCAGCCGGTGCTGAAGGAAGCGCAGAAGAGCGGCGAGGCGACGACGCGCGGCACCGGGATCGAGACCGCGATCAGCCAGGCGTAACGCGCGCGGCGGGCGCGGCGTCAGGCCTTCGTCGCGATGGCCGCGACGAGGGCGATGCGCTCGACGCCGGCATAGGCCGGCCGGTCGAGCTCCTCGCCGAAGATGTCCGGGTCGATCTCGTCGTAGCGGAGGGTCGCGCCGGCGTGACCTGCCGCATCCGCGAGATGTGCACGGAAATCGTCACGGCCGCCGACGATCGGGCTGCCGGTATAGAGCACAAGCCGCCCGCCGCGGTTGAGCCGCCGCAGCGCCGCCGTCGCCATGTCGAGCGCGACGCCGCAGCCGCGCATCGCGCCGCCGTGGCGATAGGCGCGCTCGCCGTCGTCGACGAGGAAGGGCGGGTTGGCGACGGCGAGGTCGATGCCGACGTCGGGCAGGTCGCGGCCCGCGACGAACGTCACCGCACAGCCGGCGTGGGCGGCGCTGACGGCGGCGAGTTCGAGTGCCATTGGGTTGATATCGCTGGCGATTACTCGGTCCGGCCGGGCCACGCCGCAGGCAACGACCGCCCCGACGCCGGCCCCTGTGCCGATGTCGACGAGGGTTCCGCCGCCGCGCCAGTCGGCCAGTTCGGCGCGGATCAGCCGGGCGAAGCGGTAGGAGTCGGGGCCGAGGAAGACGGCGTCGGGCGCGTCGGTCGGGTAGGCGGAGTGGAGGAACAGCCGGCCATCCAGCCGCGCCACCCGCACCCGGCTCCGCCACCCGTCGGCCGCTGGCACGAGCACGCCCGCCGCCTCGAGCAACGCGTGTAGGAAAGGATCCGGCCGCTCAATTCCTACACTCCACCCGAACAAGTCACGCAGGGGGTCACGGCGCGCCGCCCCGTTCCGCAGCGCCCGGTCGTGCGTCAACGGCGTAGGCGGCACGAAGTCATAGCCCCGCGCGTC